>NZ_JBJXDQ010000106.1:0-7650 GCF_046155325.1 Flavobacterium sp. | reverse complement strand
TACTCCTAAACAAATTATTTTTAAAAAACCGTTTGGTTATTTTAAATGAAGATACTTTTGAAGAAATTTTTTCTTTCAAATTAAACCTGATGAATGTATTTGTTATAGTCTCGTTGAGTGCTATTTTTTTAATTTCGTTTACCATAGTAATTATTGCTTTTACCCCTTTAAGAGAATTTATACCAGGCTATTCTTCATCCAAATTAAAAAGGGATGCTATGGAACTTGCCTTAAAATCAGATTCTTTATCAAAAGCCTTGAAAAAAAATGAAGCCTATATTCAATCGATTCAAAAAGTCTTGACAGGAGAGCTAGAATATGCAAAATTTAGCAAAGATTCTATTTTAGCGTCAAGCGAAGAAACACCTGCTAATGTTGATTTGTCTCCTTCAAAAGAAGAATTAACTTTAAGAAAACAAGTGGCAGAAGAAGAGAAAAAAAATAGCACTTCAAAAAACAAGGTTCCAAAAAAATAAAATAGTATCCATGTCCTTAAAATCTTTTTTAGCAACTGCTTTTGCCCAACACATCTATCGAAAAACCCAAGCTTGGGCCAATAATCCTATAGAAACCCAACGCAAAGTTTTTTTGGATTTAATTGAACAAGCAAAAAACACTCAATTTGGTAAAGACCACTATTTTGACCAAATAAAAAAAGTTGAAGATTTTGCCAAAAATGTTCCTATTCGAGATTATGAAGATTTGAAACCTTATATTGATAAAGTTGTAAAAGGTGAAGAAAATATTCTCTGGAAAGGCAAACCTCTTTATTTTGCCAAAACTTCGGGCACTACATCTGGGGCCAAATATATTCCGCTTACCAAAGAATCGATGCCCTATCACATTGAAGCGGCTCGAAACGCCATTTTGCATTACATACACGAAACAGGAAACGCCAGTTTTGTAGATGGAAAAATGATTTTCCTGCAAGGAAGTCCAATTTTGGAAGAAAAGAACGGCATAAAACTCGGAAGATTATCAGGTATTGTTGCCCATTTTGTTCCCGCATATTTACAAAAGAACCGAATGCCATCTTGGGAAACCAATTGTATTGAGGATTGGGAAACCAAAGTTAATGCAATAGTAGAGGAAACTATTAACCAAAATATGACGGTGATTTCAGGGATTCCTTCATGGGTGCAAATGTATTTCGAAAAATTGAGCCATAAAGGAGGAAGGCCAGTAGGCAAAATATTTAAGAACTTCAATTTGTTTATTTATGGAGGGGTTAATTATGAACCCTATCGGGCGAAATTTGAAAATTTAATTGGAAGAAAAGTAGATTCAATTGAATTATTCCCCGCTTCTGAAGGCTTTTTTGCGTACCAAGATTCGCAACATGAAAAAGGAATGTTGCTATTGTTAAATTCTGGAATTTTTTATGAGTTTATCAAAAGTGACGAATTTTTTACCGATCCCGAATCCCGAAGTTTCGGGACGGGGCCCAAACGGTATACCATAGGAGAAGTCGAATTAGGTGTCAATTATGTTTTGATTATTTCTACAAACGCTGGACTTTGGGGATACAATATTGGAGATACAATTCAGTTTACTAGTTTGAAACCCTATCGTGTGATTGTTTCGGGTAGGATTAAACATTATATCTCAGCCTTTGGCGAACATGTCATAGGAAAAGAAGTCGAGAGCGCTTTGCAAGAAGCAATTGTTGGAACCAATATTCGAATAAATGAATTTACGGTCGCTCCACAAATAAATCCAATCGAAGGCTTACCCTATCATGAATGGTTTATAGAGTTTGATCCCGATGCTTCGGGAGAACCCGAAAATTTGGATGCTTTATCAGATGTTTTGGACAAAGCCATGCGAAAACAAAACATATATTATGATGATTTAATAGCAGGCAGTGTTTTAAAAAAATTAATTATTACCAAAGTGGTCAAAAATGGTTTCCAAGATTACATGAAATCTATTGGAAAATTAGGCGGACAAAACAAAATTCCAAGATTGAGTAATGATAGAAAAATAGTTGATTTGCTAATCAAATTATAAAAACAGTACTTTTGTAGTCACGAAGTAAAATTTATTTAAAAACAGGCTAGACTAATACTAAAACCGAATAAAACAATATGAGTACAAATAATCAAAACAATACAGAAGATCAAGAAATTGATTTGGGACAAGTTATAAAGAGCATCAATGGTTTTATTCAACGAATTAATGCCTTTATTTATAATCAAATTTTATTCTTGGTAAGAAATAGTATTTTAATAGCTACATTAATTATAATTGGGGTTTCTGCAGGTTATTATTTGGATACTACCATAAAATCCTACACTCATGAAATTATTGTTTCACCAAATATTGGCGGTTCAGACTACCTTTATTCTAAAGTTGATTACCTATCTTCAAAATTGAATGAGCAAGATCAAGTGTTTTTTAAAAGTATAGGTATTAAAAATTCGTCGAGTATTGGAAGTATTAAAATTGAACCCATTTTAGATATTTACAATTTTGTAAGTTATTCTACCTCTACAAAAAATGTTGAAAACACACAAAATTTCGAATTGGTAAAATTATTGGCTGAAGAAGGAAGTTTAAAAGACGTAATTAAAGATAAATTGACCAGTAAAAATTATCCAAATCATAAAATCGAAATTAGTTCTTCAGGTAAAATAAACCATGCTGATGTTATAGCTCCATTATTGAAATTTATAAACACGAATGATTATTATAAAACAATTCTTAAAATATCAAGAGATAATATCTTGATAAAAATAAAAAAAAATGAACAAGAGATTGCTCAAATCGATTCTTTATTAAAATTTATGTCTTATAATTTAAGACAAAATAAGAATCAAAATTTAATTTATAATAACGAAAACAATCAAATCAATCCGTTATTTGAATTAAAGAATAGTTTGATAAATGAAATTGCTTCACAAAAAATTAATCTTGAAAACATGAATGTATTCATTAAAGAATCAAGTATAACAACCAATATAAAAAACACTAAAAGCATCAACGGAAAATTAAAATTTATTTTACCTTTCTTTTTCATATTTGGATTTATTTGTATCCGCTTTTTTGTGAGTTTTTATAAAAAACAACAAGCCTTATCGGTATCGAAATAATCGATTTTGATTTTTAAATTTGAATCCTTGATATCCGCGAATTAAAAACTAAAAAATGAATTTCATTCCCACTAATGCACTAGGCTGTTACAGTATTGAACCCAAAATTATATATGATGACAGGGGTTTTTTTATGGAAAGCTTCAACGAAAGAAGTTTTCAAAGTGGTATAGGACAAAAAGTTCATTTTGTCCAAGACAACCAATCTTTTTCTTCAAAAGGAGTCTTGAGAGGTTTGCATTTTCAAATAGGAGAACATGCTCAAGCTAAGTTGGTTAGTGTTATTCAAGGCGAGGTACTTGATATAGCTGTCGATATTAGACCGGGTTCTGCCACGTATGGTGAAAAAGTGTCTATTGTGCTTTCGGCCGAAAAAAAGAACCAATTATTCATCCCCAGAGGTTTCGCTCATGGATTTGTGGTATTGAGTGAAACAGCCACATTTTTTTATAAATGCGATAATTTTTATAACAAAGAATCCGAAGCTGGAATTTTTTATAATGATCCGGAACTGAATATAAATTGGCAATTTTTAGACGATGAGGTATTAGTTTCGGATAAAGATAAGCTACTACCAACACTACAATATGCAAAGAAAGTATGGTAGTTTTAGTAACAGGGGCCGGAGGTCAGTTAGGACAATCTATTCAATTTATCGCAGGTAATTATTCCAATATTCAATTTATATTTTGTTCTTCTTCTGATTTAGACATTACCAATAAAGAAAATTGCAAACAGATTTTTGCGCAATCAAAACCTCATTTTTGTATTAACGCGGCGGCTTATACCGCTGTTGATAAAGCCGAAAGCGAACCCGAAAAAGCATATTTAATTAATGTTATTGGCGCAAAGAATTTATCCGAAGTTTGTCTCGATTTTAGCACAACTTTACTTCATGTTTCTACCGATTTTGTCTTTGACGGCAACAAATCAATTCCTTACACCGAAGAAGATTACCCTAATCCACAAAGTGTTTATGGGCAAACTAAACTAGATGGGGAGAAAGCTATTCAGGAAATTCTGGAGCATTATTTTATTATTAGAACGTCATGGGTGTATTCTCAGTTTGGAAATAATTTTATGAAAACGATGCTCCGATTGGGTTCAGAAAGAGATAGCTTATCCGTTGTAAACGACCAAATAGGAACTCCTACAAACGCTGTCGATTTAGCAGAAGCTTTGGTAAAAATTATACTCTTCTCCTCCCTCTCCTTTGGAGAGGGTCGGGGTGAGGCTTTTGGAATATACAATTTCAGTAACGATGGTCAATGTTCCTGGTATGATTTTGCCCAAAAGATATTTGAAATAAACCACATCAATATCGATTTAAACCCTATTCCAACAACAAGTTATCCAACGCCAGCCGAAAGGCCAAAATATAGTGTTTTAGATAAATCTAAGATAAAATCTACTTTTGGAATTGAAATAAAAACTTGGGAAGAAAGCTTAAAACCTGTAATTTTTCCGTTATAACAGAAAAAACACCTGTAATTTTTCCGTTACAATGGAAAAAACACATTTGGAATTGCAATAAAAAGCGGTGAAGAGAGTTTAAGTTCAGTAATTATTTAATTTTTAAAACAATGAAAAAAACCTTTTATCTAATTTGTGCTGTTTTGTTTTTCAACAGCAGTTTTTCTCAAATTAAACCAGGCGAAAAATTAGTTTTTGCGGCTTCTTATAACATGAGTGGTTTAATGACGCAACTGGCCCAAGTGACGATGGAAACTGAAAATATGACCACCTCAAAAAAGACTTTTTTGCATTTACGTTGCGAGGCCGAAACATTCAGCAAATGGGATTCTTTTTTTAAGATCAGGGACTTGTATGAGTCTTATGTTGACCCCATTACTTTGAAACCAAGCCTGTATAAACGAAACATTTTTGAGGGTGGATTTACCAAAACCGAAAAATATGTTTTCAAAAAAGATGGAAAAACGGTAGTTAGTACCTCTAAGCGAAAAAACAGTCCTGAAAAAAATAACAGCTTTGGTATTTCAAATGGAACTCAAGACATCGTTTCTTTGATTTATAAACTCAGAACGGTTGATTTTCAAAACTATAAAAATGGGCAAACCAAATCGTTCCAACTGGTATTTGACGAAAAAGAAATTCCTGTTGTGATAAAATTTATGGGAAAAGAAACCATTTCGGTCGGGAATTTAGGTAACAAAGAATGTTATAAAATTGCTATTGGCGCTAGAACGAAAGTATTAAAAGGGAAAGACCAAAACATCATTTGGCTTACTGCCGACAGCAAAAAAATACCAGCCTTAATCAAATTTAGTATCCCTGTAGGAACAGGACAACTTAGACTGTCAAACGCATCAGGAATTTAACACCATTTAGTTATGAGAAAATTAGTATTAGGAATCACCATTTTTTTTACCACTCTAAGTGTGGTTTTTGCGTTTTTGCCTCTTGGCACTTTAGCTTTAATCCCGGTGGGGATTGCCCTTGTTTTTGGATTTTTAGCCCTAAAAAAATCAGATACTAGTCAGGTAAAATGGGTCAAAGTGCTTTTAATTATCACCACTTTATCCTTAGTTTTTGTTCTAGGAAAAGAAGTTTTTACCCAAGATGAGGTGGAAGTAGACCAGCAATTTGAAACTCAAAAAGCGGAATCTAAGAATGAAGCACAAAAAGAGTTGGAGGATTTAGAGTAGGTTTCAATTACCCTCACAAATAGTTTCCGCGAAGTAGACAAAAATAAACCCTCTCGGGGCAGAGTCCAAGAGAAATTAGAAAGACACAGATTTCACACCCGAGCGCAGCGAACAGACGAAGTAAATTTGCACAGAAAAATCTGTGTTAATTTGTGACCCGAGCGTAGCGAATAGACGAAGTAAATCTGTGTCAAAAAAGCAAAGTAGCGCTTCGAGGAATTAAACCTAAAGAGATTGAAAGAAATAGCAGATAGGTATTTGAGTTTTATCACGACATTTTTAGGGGAACCATTTTTTGAATTTCTAAAGACTACATTGGTATTACGGTAATTAATGTATAGTTTTACAACCAATAATTATTCTAATTTAGTTTTGATTCAAAGCTTTCATCATACAAACCAAAATTCAAACAAGAAAAATATAAAATTCTTGAAAAAAAAACTAATCCTTATTGGACTATTGCTATTGCATTTTACCCTTGTTTTAGCACAAAAACCCAATAAGATTGTTATTGAAAACTCAGATTTTGTAGATATTAACGAAATTGAATTGCCTGATGCCACCTTGTTAACCGGAAATGTTAGAGTGAGCCATGACGGAATAGTCATGACTTGTAATAAAGCCTATTATTTTAAAAGTGAAAACTACATTAAAACATTTGGGAATGTCCAAATGGTTCAAGGCGACACCTTATATTTAAACAGCAAATTCGCTGAATATAATGGTAATCTAAAGAAAGCCTTTGCGACGGGAGACGTCGTAATGAGATCGCCCGAATCTACTATGACTACGGACACCATCAATTTTGATAGAAATTCGCAAGAAGCCTATTTTAATAATTACGGAACCATTATCAATAAAAACAATACTTTAAAAAGTAAAGTAGGACGATATTATATTAAAGAAAAAAAATACCAGTTTTTAACCGCTGTGGTTTTAACAAATCCTGAATACACCATAAAATCAAATCATCTTGATTATTATACCGCTCAAGGAGATTCTTATTTGTTGGGTCCTTCGACAATTACAGGCAAAGAAAATTTTATTTATACCGAAAACGGCTATTATAATAGTAAGAAGAACATTGGAAATTTTAAACGGAAGTCTTATATCAAATACAAAGACCGATTGATTGAAGGCGATAGTTTGTATTATGACCGAAAAAGAGAATTTGCTTCCGGAACCCACAATGTCAAAATTACTGATTCGATCAACAAGGCCATCATCAAAGGACATTATGGAGAAGTATATAAAAACAAAGACTCATTATTTATTACCAAACACGCCTCAATACGATATTTGATCGAAAAAGATTCAATGTTTATTCATGCCAAAAGGATAATTGTTACTGGTAAAATAGGAGAGCGAAAAATAACAGGATTTAACAATGTTCGATTTTTTAAAACCGATTTAAGCGGCAAATGCGACTCGATACACTCCAATCAAAAAGAGTCTTTAACTAAACTCATAGGAAGACCTATATTGTGGAATGTTGAAAACCAGATGACAGGTGATGTGATGCACTTAATAGGCAATAATAAAACCGAAAAATTAGACTCGCTCAAAATACTCAATAACACCTTTATCATATCAAAAGACACTATAGGAAACGGTTACAACCAAATAAAGGGACTTAATCTATACGGAAAATTTAAAGCCAACAAGCTCAAAGAAGTGGATGTTGTCAAAAACACTGAGGTAATTTATTATATGCGAAACGAACAAAATGAGTTAATTGGCATCAACAAAAACGTGAGTAGCAGAATAAACATGCTCATGGACGATACAAGTAAAATTGAAACAATCACCTTTTTTGACAATGTAGATGGCGATATTTACCCCGAAAAAGACTTGCCCGAAAATGCCCGAAAACTTAGGGGATTTGAGTGGCG
>NZ_JBJXDQ010000105.1:0-5724 GCF_046155325.1 Flavobacterium sp. | reverse complement strand
CTCAAAAAATCTTCATAACCCTGAGGTCCCGGGTTCAAATCCCGGTCTCGCTACATGAAAATCAAGGACTTACGTTAAATCGTGGGTCCTTTGTTGTTTCTGCGTGAGGTTTGCGTGAGGTTTTTGTCATTTTTCCTATGTATAAAGAACGAAACTATATGCGACCATAATTTCATATATCTTTAAATTAGGTAAACATAATTGAGTCTTATAATATGAAAAATTCAATCCTACTATTTTTATTACTATTTACTATTACATCTCAGGCACAAATGCTTAATGATACTCCATTTAATGCTAATGTAGTTCATCCAAAATTTAAGAAAGGTTATGGCCCAAAAATTTTAATTGATGCAGGGCATCATAATTTTGTAGTTGAGTTAGGTTTGAACAAACCTTTGTTTGATGTTGCAAGCTCCGATGGGTATCAAATAAAGATCGATTCTATGCAATTCACGAAGGAGTATTTGTCAAATTATAACATTGTAGTTATTTGGCCAGCAATGCCATTTAAATTTGGTTCTAAAAATCAAGTTACAGATGAAATTACTTTTACAACAGATGAATTGAATGCTTTACATGACTGGGTATCCAATGGTGGGTCCTTGCTTATGTTTAGTGAACATGCTCCAATAGATAAATCCGTCACGCCTTTATTTAATAAGTTTGGAATTCAATTAAGTACTGGTATTGTCGTTGATTCCCTTAATAGTGATACGCCTATTGAAATGCCTAGTTGGAAGTATTCCTTTCTTAAGTTTACAAGTAAGAATGGACTTTTAAATACGGAACATCCTATTACTAAGGGGGAGAAAAAAAATGAGCGTATAAGTAATATTTTGACTATTGGAGGAAGTGGATTGACTGGAGATGGCTATACAAATATCTTGAAACTGTCTAGCTCTGCAATGATAAAAAAATGGAATGGAACTATGCCTTCTGGAACTCCAAATTCACAATGCCTAGCAGGTAACGTTGGTAAAGGAAAATTAGCTGCATTAGGAGATTGCAACGGATTTACTGCCATGTCTTTAAAATCAGGAGGGTATAAACTATCTGCAGGTATGCAAGTTTCAGGGTACGATTGGAAACAATTTGTGCTCAATACATTGCATTGGCTTTCACTATAAGCATACGTTAAATTGTGGGTCCTTTGTTGTTTCTGTGTGAGGTTTTTGTAATTTCTTACCGAATACACGAACCTTTAATAGAAGCACTGAACCCCACTTGCGTCTAGGTGCTGTTGTAGGCAGCTTTATTTTTTTACATTTATAAAAGGGCTTTTGAGTAGGTACCAAAACGTTTGCCTTTCTGGATTATCAAATTCTTCAAGACCATATTTTATTTCTTCTACTGGTAGTTCTTTATATGTGTTAAATAGTTTGTCCCAAAAAATTAAAAGCAAACCGTAATTAGAGTCAGTAAATACCTGTTGTTGGTGATGATGTATTTTATGCAAATTGGGTGATACAATTACTCTTCCAAATGTTTTGTCAAACCACTTAGGCATTATAACATCCGTATGATGTAGCACCAATAACGGCATATAAACAATAAGCCAGAATATAAGAACTGTCCCGTCAAGTCCAAACATAAACGCTGCTACAATGGCTGCTAAATTATCTCCCAATGCCTCCAGTGGATGAAATCGATATGTTGTAGAACTGTCCATAGTCGTATCACTATGATGAACCCTGTGAAAACGCCAAAGCAGAGCCCAAGTATGATTTAGTCTATGTGCCCAGTAATTTACTAAGTCTATCCAAACGAGACCTGCAATTACCTGTAAATAAAAGGGAACTGAAATCCAGTTGAAAAGTCCAATATGTTCGTTTGCTGCCCAGTCTAAAACTTTAATAACGAATGTTGCTAATCCAAAATTCATTATAATGTATCCGATTTGTAGGAAAATATTGCCTATCAAATGTGGGCTTCTTTTGAGAAAAGATTTAGTAGAGAAAAAAATCTGTTCTACAGAAAATAGTAAGGTGAGCATTACTGCCAGAAAAATGTCTGGTTTGATAGTGGTTATATATTCATAAATTTTTTCCATTCTATTTGGTTTTATATGTATTTACAAGTTGCCTAGAACGTCATTCGGCTTAGCGAAGGTGGCAGAATAACAGCATAATTCCATAAAAAAGTACCAAAATGAAGTCATCGTGGGTCCTTTGTTGTTTCTGCGTGAGGTTTTTGTCATTTCTTACCGAATACACGAACCTTTAATGCTGATATTTCCATTACGACTTTTTCAGAGATGATGCAACTTCACATCTTTTCGACCTTTGCCTCTGGCAAGATTAAATAATTGTTAATATGTAATATTTGTAACACAATATTATTATATTACTTAAGTTGTGAACAGTGGAGACTAGAACCCACTTTAAAAAACGACCTGCCCCGATGGGTTATTTCGGGGGACGTATCCGAAAAGCCATATGAGTTGAGTAGGGAAACTATTAATTAATAAATATGAAAAAAATTAGTATAGCTCTTTTAATGACTATTTGTATTTGGTCATGCAGTCAATCACCAAAACCGGCTGACAATGTTTCAACTTCAAAAGTTACAGACGCTAAAGACTTCACTATAATGGCAGACATTGTTTATGGTCATGACTATGGAATGGCTATGACTTATGATGTCTATGTACCAAGCCATCCAAATGGCGCAGGTATAATTTTGATTAATAGTGGTGGGTGGAAATCTCCTTATGATACATATAAGGTTGTGGATAATGGTAAATATAGATTTACGACCGATAAAGAAATGTTAGCATCTGATAGTTGGCCAATATTAAGTCCTAAAAAATTAGTTTTAAATGGATACACAGTATTTGAAGTACGCCATGGTAGCGAACCAAAATTTGAAATGCCCGAAATAGTTTCGCATGTACGAAGAGCAGTACGATTTATTGTACACCACGCTAAGGACTATGGAGTTGATGCTGACAGAATTGGGCTTTGGGGAGGCAGTGCTAGCGGTCATCTTGCCTTATTGATTGGCTTATCTTCCGAATTACCACTTCACAATGCAAAGGAGCAATGGGAAAGAAATACGATTTCAATCTCTGGTATTGTAGTATTTGCAGCACCCACAGATCTGCAAAAATTTGTGACGGACAATCCTAAAGAAATTGAAAATCGACCAGTATTAAGATTAAATGAGGAACAATACAAAAAATATTCGCCTGTTCACTATGCTACAAAAGACGATCCCCCTACTCTTATAATGCATGGCAATACAGATGAAATTGTACCACTTGTTCAGGGAAAATTAATGCACAAAGCACTAGAGAGAGCTGGCATAACATCTAAGTTTATTGAGTTTGAAAAAACAACTCACACACCCACACTTGAACAAGCAGCAAAAGGTATTGAAGAAACCCTATTCTGGTTTAATAAATATCTCAAAAATTAATTTGTCATCTACTAACTCGATTTTTAAAAAATTATAGAATATACACTCTGCGTGAGGAAAACACCCCATGAATTCGGTTAAAATCGGTTGATTTCGGTTTTGTCAAAACATAACCCATTACAAATCAATGCTCTCATTATCTCAAAAAATCTTCATAACCCTGAGGTCCCGGGTTCAAATCCCGGTCTCGCTACATCATAATCAAGGATTTATGTTAAATCGTGGGTCCTTTGTTGTTTCTGCGTGAGGTTTTTTGTTTTTAATAATTCAAAGTGATGAGCCGTATGGAAGGAAGTAAAGCAGGCTAGCTCTCTTAAGGTTACCTTACCTAATATGGGGTGGGGTAATCTATAGCGATCTAATGCATTATCGGAATGATCATTTATTTTATCAATGAATAATTGATTCAATGTTGCATGCTTTTGAATTAAATGATTTTTTGATTCAAATAAGACTGGTTTTGGGATATAGATAGAAGGAGATTTTGCGCCGCCTTCTAAAGCATTTTTATATAATGTTTGAAGTAGCTGAAAGGACCTTGCTTCATTTTTATTGATACCATACATTAGCTGTAATAAAGGTTTAGGTAATGTAAATCCTATGTTGACTATTTTGAGTACTTTAATTAAATGCACTAAATCTTGACCTGCAGACCATTTATGATTTATATTAATTTCAAATTCATCTTTATTTAAATACTTTACTAATTCATTAAATTGAATTACATTTTCATCAAGTGATTTTATTATAGTTTTTTTATCCATATGACACTTTCTATTTATTTATGAATTGGATGTTTATTCAGATTTACTAAGGGTAAAATATTCCTTTGCTAGATGCTAATTTCCAAATGCTATAGGAATGAAACACCGCAATAAATAAATTACATATAATTACAGGGTTGGTTAAAGTTCCTACCATTATGGGGCTTAATACTTTATAAACCACTTGAACTAATAGAAGTGCCATTACAAATTTTGGGTCAAATTTGAATAAAAACACCACTGAGAAGATAAGTATAGTAAGATATATAGACAAAAGAATACCAAGTGCGGGTGTTTCAATCCCGTAAGAATCAATTACCAAATTACTTTTTAGGAGTATACTGGAACACACAGGAATTAGTACCAGAATATTAAGTAGCAGTGATAATCTCGGGAATAGCATTTGTTTTGGATCCATAATGATTGGATTTTATTAGTCAAAAATAATAAATCAATCAAGGATTTCAAATTTGAACCTTTGCGTGAGGAAAACACCCCCTGAATTCGACTGAAATCGGTCAGTTTCGGTTTAGTGAAATCATAACTAACTACAAATCAACGCCTTCATTTTCTCAAAAAATCTTCATAACCCTGAGGTCCCGGGTTCAAATCCCGGTCTCGTTACAAAGCCTGTCAAAAAGGTGACAGGCTTTTTTTATGCGAAGCCGCGAAACAAGTTCGATTGATTGAGTGGATGAGTGTTAAAAAAGACAAACGCAAATCATAGATTTGTGTTTGAAAGGCTTTGGGTAAGGCGAACTGTTGGGGATGACAGCGTAGTGAAACGAAGCTGGCAATCCCGTTAAATCGTGGGTCCTTTGTTGTTTTAATGCAGTTTAGGTTTTGTTAGAACTTTTTTTATTTTAATTATTATTCCTATGAGGATTATCAGATAAGTAATACTTGATAATATCAATTTAAAAGAGTTGATTCCAGATCCTATCGAAACTAATGTTTCTGATATTGGACCTGAATTTAAATAGGTTTTTAGCATAACTAATTCAAAGTAATTCTCTGCCCAATCGGCAATCATACATAAAATAGGAATAATCAATAATAGACGCCTGTTATTAAAAAAGTACATAATCCAAGATGCGTACATCAAAGTATAAACAAATGCAAAAATTGCGTCCCAAATTTGAAGAAATTTACTATAACAAAGAAGTTGCTCCTGGGTCCTTGATTCAAAGAATTTTTGAACCATTTCTAAAGAGTAAGAGAAAGAAAGACCTAATGAATTTACTCCAGCATCTAGTTTGAAGCAGCTACTAAAAGGAGCTAAAATGTATGTTATGTATAAGAAAAAAACTATAGTAAAACCTATAGCTAAGCATAGAGCTCGATTATTCTTGAAATATTTAATCATTTTGATGATTTTTTATTCCTAATTGGTTTTATCAAATACGGTCTTCCAGGAACGCTCGCCATCCCATATATTTGATTTTGCAATGGATTGAATAGTAATAGACTTACCATCATCACTCAACCTCCAAACCTCTGTAACGTTTGTATATGCTTGTTCCTTAACATTTGGATTGTA
>NZ_JBJXDQ010000104.1:0-8483 GCF_046155325.1 Flavobacterium sp. | reverse complement strand
TAATCCAATCGCCAACAGCTGGGCTCGAATAAAAACAATCGTAACAAAATCCTTGGCGAAAAATTTTCTTCTTTTTGCTACAATTCAAACATTGGTAACCCAAAAAATTAATTTCTATTTGCTTGTCAAGTATTTGATTAATATTCAAAAAACTGTTTTCAAAAACCAGATAATATTGGATAGGGTTTCCTATTTCAGTTTGCATTTTTGAGAGCACTCCTTCGTAAGTCATATAGATTAGTCCTTTAACCCAAAAAAGGGAATTAGATTTATGGAAATATTAGTTTATTAAAAAAAAATGTTATTTTTGATAACGATGTAAAGTTAGTATTTGTCCATCGATAATCAAATCAAAAATCTAGAATCAGCACTCTAAATTCAAAAATCTCTATGCCAATACCAATAATAAATTCTTTTGCTTCTTGGGTTTTAAAACAACGTATTCATCAAATTGAACTCTTTTTAAAATATCCGAATGAAGTTCAGGAAGAAGTGCTGATGAACCTCCTTCGGGCATCAGAAAACTCAGAGATTGGCTTACAATATGACTATGCATCAATAAATTCCTATGCTACATTTTCAGAAAGAGTTCCTGTTTCTAATTATGAGGATATTCAACCCTTACTTGAACGAACACGTAAAGGCGAACAAAATATATTTTGGGAAACACCCATAAAATGGTTTGCAAAATCTAGTGGCACAACTAATGCTAAAAGTAAATTTATTCCTGTAAGCAACGAAGCTTTAGAAGATTGTCATTATAAAGGGAGTAAGGATTTATTATGTATGTATTTGAACAATAATGAAAACTCTGAAATGTTTCTTGGCAAAAGTCTTCGATTAGGTGGAAGTTCTCAAATATATGAAGACAACCATACTTTTTTTGGTGATTTGTCGGCAATACTCATAGAAAACATGCCAATTTGGGCTGAATTTAGTAGTACCCCAAATAGCAGGATTTCGCTAATGGGAGAATGGGAAAGCAAGATAGCCGCCATAATAAACGAAGTAAAAAGCGAAAACGTAACCAGTTTTGCGGGAGTTCCATCATGGATGTTGGTATTAATGAATAAAGTGATTGAGGAAACCGGGAAAAAAAATCTTATGGAAATTTGGCCCAATCTAGAGGTGTATTTTCATGGAGGTGTGAATTTTGAACCTTACCGCGAACAGTATCAAAAATTAGTTCCTAATTCAGAATTTAAATACTACGAAATTTACAATGCTTCCGAAGGTTTTTTTGCCATTCAAGACCTCAACAATTCAAATGATTTGTTGTTAATGCTGGATTATGGCATCTTCTACGAATTTATTCCGATGGATACTTTTGGCACCGAAAATCAAAAAACAATATGTTTAGCCGATGTAGAACTTTTTAAAAATTATGCTATTGTTATTACTACAAATTCCGGTTTATGGCGTTATTTAATTGGTGATACTGTTCGTTTTACTTCGATCAATCCCTACCGAATTCGGGTTACAGGAAGAACCAAACACCATATTAATGTTTTTGGCGAAGAATTAATGGTCGAAAATTCAGATCAAGCCATTGCTAAAACTTGCCAAATAACAAATTCCGAAATAGTCGATTATACGGTGGCTCCCGTTTTTATGAAAAATAAAGAGAAAGGAGCACATGAATGGATGATAGAATTTAAAAAGAAGCCCAATGACATAACTCTTTTTCAAAAAATATTAGATGAAACTTTGCAATCTTTAAACTCTGATTACGAAGCAAAACGATATAAAAATAGTACACTAAACCCATTAGTCATAAATATAGCTCGAGAAAATTTGTTTTATGATTGGTTAAAAAACAAAGACAAACTAGGTGGTCAACATAAGATTCCGAGATTGTCGAACGAAAGAGATTATTTGGAACAATTAAAGAATATGCAATTAATCATGCATCAATAAAATATGAAAAAAATATTTTTAATTGTATTTGTTACTTCAGTTTTTTTAGCTTGTGGGCCGCATAGAATGAGTTGCGGACCAAGAAGAACGTGTATTGTTATAGAAAATAGAGTTCAAGACCAATCGTCATTGAATCAAATAATAAATGTAAACTAAAAAAATCCCATAGTAATATGGGATTTTTAAAAATTACAATAGCAATTTTTATTCTTGCATCATATCAATATGCCTATCATGATAGCCTAATAAATAGAGTATTCCATCTAAACCTAGGCTAGATATTGAAGTAGAGGCATTTTCTTTAACTTTCGGTTTGGCGTGAAAGGCAATTCCTAAACCAGCCAAGTTCAACATCGGCAAATCATTCGCTCCGTCACCCACAGCTATAGTTTGGTTAATATGAATGCCTTCTTTTTCGGCAATAGCTTTTAGATATTCGGCTTTCTTTGGACCATCCACAATTTCACCAATATAGTTACCCGTTAATTTTCCGTCTTTTATTTCCAATTCATTAGCATGAACATAATCAATACCTAATTCTTTTTGCAAGTAATGTCCAAAATAGGTGAATCCACCCGACAAAATAGCGGTTTTATAACCGTAATATTTCAGGGCTTTCATCAAGCGATGCGCTCCTTTGGTTATAGGTAAATTGATAGCTACATTATGCAATACCTCTTCACTCAACCCTTCTAATAGAGCCATGCGTCTTTTGAAACTTTCACTGAAATCAATTTCACCATTCATTGCTGATTCTGTAATAGCTTTAACTTGTTTCCCTACTCCATTCAACTCCGCTAATTCATCAATAACTTCGGTTTGAATTAAGGTAGAATCCATATCAAAACACACTAAACGTCTATTTCTTCGGTACATATTATCTTCTTGAAAAGCAATATCTACATCTAAATCTCCTGAAATTTGCATAAATTTAGCTGTCATCAAAGCTTTATCTACAATATTCCCTGTTACCGATAATTGTACACAAGAACGAGGATATTCTTCTATATCCACTACCGATGTTCTGCCTGTTAATCGAATGATAGAATCGATATTCAAACTTTGGTCTGACATTATTTTGGTTACCGCTGCTAACTGAACCGCCGTTAATTTTTCTCCTAAAACATTGATAATATAGCGTTGCTTGCGCTGCCCTTTTACCCAAATTTCATAGTCTGGTATTGTAATAGGAATAAAGACAACTTTGATTCCCAATTCATAGCCTTTAAACAATAGATCTTTCAAAACAGCTCCAGAACTAGAACCTGACTTAATTTCGAATAAAATTCCTAAAGACAAGGTATCGTGAATATCGGCTTGACCAATATCTAAAATAACGGCATTATAAGCAGCTAATATTGAGGTTAAACCAGCAGTTACACCAGGTTTATCCTGACCTGAAACCTTTAATAAAATAATTTCTTTATCTTTTACTGCCATTTTTATTTGGTTATAATTTTCGATGGACAAAAATCGACAATCTATTGGTTATAAAAAAGAATATTGGTGGTTTTTTAAAAAAGAAACCCGACAGGTTTGAAAATCTGTCGGGTTTAAAATTTTATAAACTAAAAAATTATGAAGCTATTTCTAATCGTTTCAATAAATTTCTATTCAAAGTTTCTTTGGCGTAATCCACATCAATTTCTAATGTTTTTTCTTCAGAACTTGGCAATTCATACATCGCATCGGTTAAGATAGCTTCGCATAAAGAACGCAATCCACGGGCACCAAGTTTATATTCCAAGGCTTTTTCGACAATAAAATCCAAAGCTTCATCTGTAATAGTGAAGACAACTTCGTCCATCAAAAACAATTTCTGATATTGTTTGATTAAGGCATTTTTGGGTTGTGTCAAAATTGCTCTTAGAGTTTCTCTGTCCAAAGGATCCATGTGGGTTAACACCGGTAAACGCCCAATAATTTCTGGAATTAATCCAAAATCCTTGATGTCTTTCGGGATAATATATTGCAACAAATTGTCTTTGTCGATATTATCCACGTTTTTTGAAGTAGAATAACCAACGGCTTGACGATTCAATCGTTTTGAAATAATACGTTCTATTCCGTCGAAAGCACCACCAGCTATAAACAGAATATTTTGAGTATTAACCTCAACAAATTTCTGATCTGGATGTTTTCTTCCTCCTTTTGGCGGAACATTCACAACTGTTCCTTCCAGCAATTTCAACAAAGCTTGCTGCACTCCTTCTCCTGAAACATCACGAGTTATAGATGGATTGTCGCTTTTGCGAGCAATTTTATCAATTTCGTCAATAAAAACAATTCCTCTTTCGGCTTTAGTAAGATCATAATCTGCGGCTTGCAACAAACGTGTCAAAATACTTTCGACATCCTCACCAACATAACCTGCTTCTGTTAAAACAGTCGCGTCAACTATGGCTAAAGGAACATCAAGCATTTTGGCGATAGTCTTAGCAACAAGCGTTTTTCCTGTTCCTGTTTGCCCTACCATGATAATATTACTTTTTTCAATCTCTACATCATCGTGCAATTCTTGCTGCATTAAACGCTTGTAGTGATTGTAAACCGCAACCGACATTACTTTTTTAGTTTGGTCTTGACCGATAACATATTGATCTAAAAACGCCCTGATTTCTTTAGGCTTTTTCAAAATCAAATCAACAGGCATATTAGCTTTGCCACTTGATTTTATTTCTTCAATTACAATTCCATGCGCTTGTTCGATACATTTATCACAAATGTGTGCATCAATACCCGCAATCAATAAAATTGTTTCTGGTTTTTTTCTTCCGCAGAAAGAACATTCTAATTTTTGTTTTGCCATCTTTTTAGATTGCAGATTTCAGATTTCAGATTTCAGATTGCAAAACTGCTAACTGAAATCTGTTATCTGTTATCTAATTTAACTTCTTCTCAACACTTCATCAATCATTCCGTATTCTTTTGCTTCGTCAGCAATCATCCAATAATCGCGTTCGCTATCTTGGTGGACTTTTTCGAAAGTTTGCCCTGAATGATGCGAAATAATTTGGTATAATTCGTCTTTTAATTTCAACATTTCACGTAAGTTGATTTCCATATCCGTGGCAACACCTTGTGCTCCGCCTGACGGTTGGTGAATCATAACTCTTGAATGTGGCAATGCCGAACGTTTTCCAGCTGCTCCTGCACATAATAAAACCGCTCCCATAGAAGCTGCCATTCCTGTACAAATTGTTGCCACATCTGGTTTGATGTATTGCATTGTATCGTAAATTCCTAATCCTGCATAAACACTTCCTCCAGGAGAATTCAAATAAATTTGAATGTCTTTTGAAGCATCGGCGCTTTCTAGAAAAAGCAATTGTGCTTGAACGATATTTGCAATTTGGTCATCAATTCCTGTTCCCAAGAAAATAATTCTATCCATCATTAATCTCGAAAAAACATCTAATTGCGAAATATTCAATTGACGTTCTTCAATAATATAAGGAGTCATATTAGTTGGATTCATTGCTGCTATGATTTTATCATAGTACATTGCATTTACACCTTGGTGTTTTGTAGCAAATTTTTTAAATTCTGTGCCGTAATTCATTTTTTAAAAGTTTAAGGGTTTAAAAGTTTAAAATTGTTTAAAGGTTTAAAATTGCTCAACCTAAACTATTCAAACAAAAGAGCGTCAAAAAATATTTTTTTCTGACGCTCAAATATAACTATTTTTTATTGTTTAGAATTTGTAATAAAATCATAAATTTATTCGAAATTTTTGAACTTTTTCACCTCTAAACTCTAATTTCTTACTTCTAACTTTAATTTATTCACCATAAGAGGCAGTAATAAATTCGTCGTAAGTAACTTCTTTAGTTGTTGGATTTGCTTTTTCTTTAAAGACTTCGAGCAATTTTTCAGCAACAACTTGGTCAGAAAGTTTTTTAACTTCGTCTTGGTTAGCCAAAACTCGAGCAACAATTCCTTGAACTTCTTCATCAGTAGGATTTGTTTGTCCAAATTGTGCCATTTGCTGACGGATTGATTTTGTTGTAAAAGATTTCAAATCTTCGAATGTGATTTGAATATTGCTTTGTGCCATTGCTTTCCCTTCAATTAATTGAAAACGCAATCCTTTTTCAGATCTTGCATATTCCACTTCTGCTTCGGCTGGAGAAAGTTGTTTTTCGCCAACAGTTTGTAACCATTTTTTAAGAAATTCAGCTGGTAAATCGAATTTTGTGTTTTCGATTAAAAACTCAGTTACATCTCCTAATAATTTTTGATCTGCTTGTTGAGCAAATTGAGTTTCGGCATCTTCCTTGATTTTTGCTTTCAAGTCTTCCAAAGAAGCTACGATTCCAGCTCCAAAAAGTTTATCGAATAATTCTTGATTTAAGTCCGCTAATTCAGTAGAATTAATGCTTTCGATAGTAAAATCAACATCAACTTCTAATCCATGAACATCATCATGAGCTACTTTCATAACATCCATCAATTGATGATCGTCTTCGAACAAGCCTTTTGTATTAACCGTTACAACGTCTCCTACTTTTTTTCCAATGAATTTATCGGCAGTAGCTTTGTCTTTAAAAATAGCCAAAGAAATAGTTGTTGGATTTGCGATTCCTTTTTCTTCGTTTGTAAAAACTCCAGTTAAATCATAACCCGCTGCAACAGCATCTTGAGGAACTGCTTTTCCAAATTGTTTTTGGATGCGATCAACTTGACCATCAATCAATTTTGCATCAGCTGTAACTACATATTTAATAATGTCGTTTTTGGCTTCTAAATCAATTTCGAAACTTGGAACTAATCCAATTTCGTATTCGAATACTAATTCTTGGTCATCCCAAGAAAAATTTTCATTTACTTTAGCAAGTGGAGTACCTAAAAGATTTAATCTTTCGGATTGAACAAAACGCTCTAAAGCCAAATCTACCACTTTTTGAACTTCTTCTACTTTTATAGCTTTACCATATTGTTTTTCGACAAGCTCTTTTGGCACAGCCCCTTTTCTAAACCCTTTAACGGTTGCCAAAGGCATTTTTTCATTTATTCTTTTTGCTACTTGACCTTTGTAATCCATGTGAACAATTGTCATCACAATTGTTTCGTTTACGGCGTCTAATGCTACTCTTTTAATATCCATTTCTGTCTTTAATTTACGTAATAAAATTGGGTTGCAAAATTATAAAATTTTTACAACCCAAACAAGTTTTTAATCGATTGAATTAAAGGGTTTTATTTCACCCAAAAGCAATCTCGTTTTATTTATCGTTTCCTAACAATTTATACATAATTGATTGCAAAACAGACAGTATGATACTAAATAATAATGCCGTCCAAAAAGAATCGACCCTAAACCCACCGACAATATTGGCACACAATAATATAATTACGGCATTAATAACTAGCAAAAACAATCCCAAAGTAAAGAGGGTTGCTGGCAAAGTCAATACTACCAATATTGGTTTAATAAATACATTTAACAATCCCAGAACTACCGCAACTATTAGAGCAGTTGCAAAACCCGTTACATGAATTCCAGGCATA
Source organism: Flavobacterium sp. (assembly GCF_046155325.1). Lineage (GTDB taxonomy): Bacteria > Bacteroidota > Bacteroidia > Flavobacteriales > Flavobacteriaceae > Flavobacterium. Next base: position 1,055 of record NZ_JBJXDQ010000104.1, on the reverse strand, counting down.
AAATGCGCAATTACCATTACTAAAATGGATGTAACCACTATTTTTATTATCAGATTCATAATTTTATTTTTTATAAAAGTAATACATATTTAATTTTATTCAAAAAACGAACTTGCCATTTCGTAAAATAATTTTGGGTTTTCGGCATGAAGCCAATGACCCACATTAGGAATGGTTTCTATTTTTGAATTTGGGAAATGTTGTTTAATATTCTCGAAATCGGAATTTAAGATATAATTAGAATTTCCTCCACGAATAAAAAGAGTGGGATTATTAAAAACATAATGTTCTGGAAGTGCCTTACCAATTTCCTCAATTTTTTTGGTTAAAACAGGCAAATTAAATCGAAAAGCCAATTGTCCTGGTTCTTGCCAATACAAACTTTTCAATAAAAATTGTCTGGTGCCAAAGTCCGTGATATGGTGAGACAAGATTTCTTCAACCTCATTTCTACTTGGTTTCAATGAAAAATCAACGGCATTCAATCCTTCCAAAATAGTCTGATGGTGTTGTGGATAAAATTTTGGACCAATATCTGCTACAAGCAGCTTATCAGCAAGTTCAGGATAAGTTGTAGCCAATAACATCGCTGTTTTACCACCCATCGAATGACCTATAATATTGATATTATCTAAATTATTGGATTTGCAATAATCATATACATCTTGAACCATCAATTCATAACTAAATTCATCGGAATGAAAACTACGTCCGTGATTTCGTAAATCCAGAATATGAACTTCAAACCCATCGGATACAAATTGTGCGGCAAGTGTTTTCCAATTATCCGACATTCCAAGAAATCCGTGGAGAATTAAAAGCGATTTTGCTTCGCACGATTCGCCTTTGGCTCGGATGCCTTGACCTTCAATTTTTGAATACAGCATTTTTTTATTTCAATTTTTGCAAATACATATTCACCACATTGTCCAATCCAAGGTAAATTGCTTCAGAAATAAGCGCATGACCAATAGACACCTCCAACAATCCAGGAATATTTTGCTTAAAAAACTGAATGTTGTCCAAACTCAAATCATGTCCTGCATTAATTCCTA
>NZ_JBJXDQ010000103.1:0-12339 GCF_046155325.1 Flavobacterium sp. | reverse complement strand
TAGTAGGTTACAGCTGTAACAAATTTAGTGGTGGAAACTAATTGAGTTGTTGTAACATTATCCTTGTAGAATTTTAAACTTGTAGTTCCCGTTACACTAGCAACTGTAGCTCCTTTACATAAATTTAAAGGACTTGTTGGGATAACCGTAGCACTAATTGTCAAATTCAACGTAGCTGTATTACATCCTGTAACTACTGTTGCGGTAGCACTAGCTGTATAGGTTAAGCCATTACCTCCATTAACTGTAGCCCATGTGTAAGAACCTCCATTTTGTGATAGTGTAACACTTCCTGTTGTAGTCAATGGATTAACAGTCAAATTCAACGTTGCTGTGTTACAACCAACTGTATGAGTAAGTCCTGTTTGAGCAGTTGTATAATCCGTGTTATTTGCATCCCAGTGGTAGGTACCTCCAGCACAAATTGATGTAGTTACACTTCCTGTTGTAGTCAATGGGGTAATGGATAAATTCAAAGTAGCCGTGTTGCAACCAGAAACTACCGTAACTCCCGTTTGAGCAGTTGTATAATCCGTGTTATTTGCATCCCAGTGGTAGCTATCTCCAGCACAAATTGATGTAGTTACACTTCCTGTTGTAGTAAGTGAAGCACATTCGCCTATAGCGAAATCTCCAAAACCTGTAATACCAGTTGCTGTAGCAGCAGTCGTAGTAGCAGTTCCTGAAGGAGTTAAAATAGACCAAGCAGAACCGCTATACAAATGTGCTAAATAATTAGCCGGTGTAGTACCCGCGTCATTGTCAGCATTTGCATAAGCGAAAGCGGCATTATACGAACCAAAACCAGCTAAAGCATCGTTGGTCAAGGTCCAAGTTCTATTTACACTTTTTGTAGCATCAATACCTGAACCTGCAACACTAGCATGATCACCTGTATTTACTCTAGCGGTTAATCCTCCCGTAGCTGTTGTATTTCCTATGAAAGTTAATGCTAAAGGCGTATAATTAGTAGCATCTCCAATTGTGTAAGTAAATGAAGGTCTATCACCTGAAACCGTTGCTTTTTTCAAGTTACCTATTACCCATCCTGTTCCAGAACCAGCTCCCGTAATACTTCCGGAATTTGCTATAGTAACCGTTTTAGTTCCTGTAGTTTGAGGAACTGTAGAGTAAACATTAATTACACCTACTGTAGTAGTCAAGTTAGCGCCATTATTTGCAATTAATTGACCTGAAACAAGGTTCAATACTCCATTTACCGTAATATCGGTATCAGGAACATAATCAGTAACAGTAACACCTCCAGCATTTACAGCTTGTACTGCTCCCGGAAGATAGACTCCTAAAGGATTACTGATGGTTAAGTTATTGATACCTGCGGTAGCCGAAATATTAAGAGCAATATTAGTATCTGTACCACTAACAAAAGCAGTTCCCATATTAATAGCATTTGCCGCATCATTTTTGGCAAAAATATAATTCACGTTTGGTTCAAAAGTACGTCCCGAAGCCGCAGTATTCTTGATACTTCCAATTGTAGATGTGGGTGATAAAGCATCCATATAACCGATTCCTTTACTAGAAGTAATAACTAAGGTAGAACCTGTTCTTGCAATAAAATAACCAGAACCAGAGGTAGTAAATGTACCTGAACCTATTGTAGCAGATGTTACATTACCATCTCCCCATAATAACTTACCAGTAGCGGTAACTTCTAATGTTCCAGGCGTTTGAATTTTTAAATTATTTGCTAAAGTAACTCCCGCCGCATTAGAAACGGTTACATTTCCTGTCATTGTAACTGTCGTTGAAGACAATCCAGGTAAGGCGGTCGTGTTTTGAGCTACTGTTCCATCATAAAAATAATTCGCTGCAGTATTTAATGTTGTAGTTGTAGTAATAGCAGTTGCTATAGAGGCATTGTTTCCTAATTTCAAGGAAGCCCCTGAACTTAATACAAAACTACCCGCTCCTGAAACTACATGACCTGCTAAATTAATAGTACCAGTACTAGCCACAGTAATTGATTTTCCTAAACTTACTGAAAAGTCAGCTCCTACAGTAACCTCATTTGCTGCAGAAACAGTAATGTTATTTGTACTTGTAGGCGCAACAGTTGCATTAAACCATGAAACACCGTCATTAAATTCCCAGTTGCTTGCACTTGATGTACTTGCAGTTCCTTTTGATCTGAAATTAGCATATCCTTCTGGAATAAGAAAAGTGTAAGAAATCAAATTCGATTTTGCCGATGTAGCATAGCTCGTAAGAAGACCTCCTGAATTAGTAGTGTTTGTTCCTGTAGCTACTACATCATAATAATAGATTCCCCCTGTTGTTAAACCCGTAACCGCAACCGAAGTAGCGGCTGGACCAACAGCACTTGCAGTGGCAACAGAAGTCAACAATTGGCCTTTAACTAGTACGTTATCGATACGGCTAGTTCCACTAGTAGTTGTCATTTCTGTACCATCTACTCTAGTGAAAGAAGTTTGCAACCATCGCAAAACTACATTAGCGTTATTATCGCATTCAGCTGGTAAAGCAATACCACTAACCTGAGTATTCCATGTAGATGCAACTAATGTTACTGTTGTTAAGTCAGTAAAAGTACCTGATGCACCAGTGCTGCTGTATTGCACTTTGAAATCTCTAGTTCCGTCAGCAGCTGAGTACTGCTGAGAAGATATTTTAATGTTTTTATATCCTGTTGTATTAGCGTCAACTTGCCAGTATTTGTCTGGAGTAGCTTTAGTTTTAGTAACCGTTAAAGCCGTCACAGTACCTGCAGTAAATGTATCTGTAGATGTAACGTTAATCGAAGTAGCATCTATAATGGATACTATGGTCATTGTTCCGAGGCCTAAATCTCCAGTTCCAGCTGTAGCAGTAAGTGGTTGTCCTGCACTTAAACCAGAAGTTGAACTCATTGCTGAAATTATTGCTGTATATGGTCCTGAACCCGCTACTGTTTCAATTGTAGCAGTAGCAAAAACCGAAGTACTTATTGGATAATAACTTGCTCCTCTAGCAGAGAATCCAGAACTTCCTGTTCCTGATCCTGCAGCGGTAGAGCCAGATGAGCCTGTGTTTATAGTACCATTACTCTGAGTTAATTGACTCGTAGTAGTATTAGTAGTAGTAATATCGGCTGTTAAAGTACTTGCCTCTGCCACTGTAGCAGGAATAGTCCAACCTACCAGTGTACTTTCTGCTCCCAAATTATAAACCGTAGCTGTATATCCCGTAGGGCTATATCCAGTAGCACTCTCTGCAACAGCATCCCAGTTTGTTGTAAAACCTGTCCCTGAAGTATTAGATCCTGCATTAGCAACCGGTGCTGTTAATTGCACGGATGTTTTTCCAGTAACAATTGAGGCAGCAGAATAATTATAAGCAGCATCAAAGGTAAATACTCTATAATAATAATTTTTTTCTGCTAGTAAACCCGATTGATTTAGGGTTAAATTATTTCCTGTGTAAACTACCGTTCCGTTTTTAGCGGTTGTAACAGGATCTGTAACAGGAGGTGTTCCAGTGGCAATAGTTTTCACGGTCACAAGATCATAGACTACTCCTGTAACAGGATTAGAATCTGCTTCTGGAGTACCCGTATAACGCACCACTAAATACCCTCCACCTTCAGTTCCGTTAGAAGCGGCAACCCAGTTTACGGTCAAGCTAGAAGTGGTTTGATTGGTTATCGTAGCTACACCTGGATTTCCAGGAGGAGTAATATCTACTACGTTAGCTGGTGTTTCTGAAGCAGAAGATTCACCAGAATAATTACGATTAGAATCAAATGCATATACTTTATAATAATATTTAGTACCTGTAGTTAATCCCGTATCCGAAGCATTTGTTGCAGTTCCTATAGAAACAACCGTTCCTGTCATTGGAGAAGCTCCAGTACTAAAGGTAGATCCAGTAGTATAAGCTACATTTTGAACCGGATCATTGTCAGCAGCAGGAGCACTTGTATAGCGCACCACTAAATATCCTGTAAAATCAGCATTGGCAGCATCAGCAGACGCAACCCAACTTAATCCTAAAGAATTTGCTGCTATATTAGGCACGGTTAAAGTACCCGGATTAGCAGGAGGTGTAAGATCAAGAATAGTAATTACTACTTTTCCAGCTCCACCAGCACCACCAGTACCAGAATAAGCGGCACCAGAACCACCTCCAGCTACTCCACCAGCTACTCCATTAAAAGTACCACCAGCAGCAGTTGCTATTGAATTTGAAGCACCATTACCAGCACCCGTGCCACCTGTACCACCAGAATAACTAGTGCTTGCAGCACTAGGTAGTGTGCCATTGCCTCCATTTCCTGAAGACCCAGCACCACCACCACCAGTTCCACTTGAATTACCTGCTGTGGATGCCACATAATATCCAGCAGTACCCGAACCCCCTTTATAGGTGGTAAAAGTACCCGTTCCATTTACATTAGTGGTCACAAATGGATTTATATAAGCTGTTGCTGCCCCTTGTAAAGTAAAGGTTCCACCAGAAATTGTAACTGTAGGTGCAGTTGTATAACCAGAACCCACATTAACAAATTTAACATAACCAAAAGTAGCATTTGTAGAAGCCGTTGCGGCAACACCAGCATAAGTAAGTACTGCAGTACCATTACCGTTATTAACAGAAGTTGAAGTACCCGTTGGAGCAATAGTACCAGCACCAGCACCCGAAGAAATCGAAGTTACCGTGTATAAGTTTGCACCAGAAAAAACTTGTTCATTTAATACATAAGTAGCACCAGAAACCCATTGTTTACCAATAACTATTGTTGGAGCAGCTGTGTATGCACCAGCGGTAATTACAATAGCCGAAAGATTACCTCCCGCATTTGTACCACCCCAACCACTTGTATAAGCTGCTGTGCCTAATTGTCCACCTGTTCCTCCTGAAACGGACAGTAAAGTTAGAGTTCCAGTTTGATCGACAAAAGAAGTAGTTCCGCCAATTCCTCCATAACCAAGTGCAGATGTCGATGCTCCAGCAATACCTCCCGCTCCAATATTCACATTATAAGTATGACCTGGAATTACAGTAACTGCAGTTTGTTTGGCGTAGTTTCCACCAGCACCACCACCACCTACATATATTTTAGTATTAGATGATGCACCACCACCACCACCACCACCACTCCAGGTTTCCACCTGAACGGAGGTTACACCAGCTGGACATAGCCATGTGGTAGAAGTTGTTGCGGAGAGGCTCTGAACGTTTTGTCCCCATCCCATGTTAATACCTAACAACAGCAAACAGCTGAAGGAAAGGAATTTCAGTAACTTAATACTGTGTAATTGTTTTTTCATAATAAAAGTGTTTGGTTAAAAATAAATAATTAAGTAATAGTTTTTTTGTTAGCTCTTGTTACTCTTTCGTACCGTTACGATGTATCGGAAAAATTCCCTCAATCGAAATAGTTAAGACAAAAATAAGAGTCTAACAATACAAATTAACGCATGTATTTCAATAAAAAAGTCCGTATTTAGGGGTTCAATTGTACGGAAAAAAGGGTTTTAAGGGTTGATTTGGGTAAAAAAAGAAAATTTTTGTTGGTTTTAGATTTAAAAAATAAAATCGTAACTATTTATATATCAATACTTTGTACTATATTTAAAATTTAAAAAACATTGAAACGGGAGTTTTCGTAAGAATATATACCGCAAATGCGGTATATATTTCATTTCACCAAACATTATGGTTTTTCGTAGCAACACAATAAAAAATGGTTCTACTGGAAATGTCATGAAAATACATTTTTTTTGAACCATTAAGGAAGTTAAGTAAACGACAAAACTTAATTACCTTATTTTTCTTAATGGTTTAAATTTTTGCCACTTCTGTTCGACATACGATGCCTAATGCGAACTGCAGGAAAATTGGTACTGATGGTAAGTTTGAAGCACTTTCTGCTATTTACGGATTGTTTAGACAAGTATTGCCTTTTATTTATTACATATTTTCTTTTACTATAATTTCCAATGGCATAAAATGAAAGTTATTTACAGATTCTTTTAAAACCACTTTTTTGTACAAATATCCAATTCCCATATGTCCTTGGTCTTCCGGTTTTTGATGTATCAAAAAGTCAATGACACCATCATTTAAATACTCCAAGTTTTGTTTTAATAGTTCATAACCAACGATTCTAATGCCTTTTATGTTATTTTCTTTAATGAATTTTGCTACAATATAGACCCTTGAATTGGGGATGAAAACACAATCTATACCATCAAACATATTTTTTGTTAATTGGTTTTCAATATCATATTTTATGTTAATTTCAGTAAAATTAAATTTTGGCAGACCTTGCTTTTCTTTAAAAAAGGCATAAAAACCCTTGATTCGTTGCAAAAAAACATTCGTTCTAGAAGTGCTTTCCACATTTTGATTTATAATCAATATCAAAACATTACTATCATTTTTGATGCCATAACTTATTAGTTTTCCACCTAAATAGCCACTTTGATAGGAATCTTGACCAATATAAGCAACTCCTTCAATTTCTGGAATATTGGAATCAATCATTACAATTGGAGTGTCATTTTTCTTATATTCATTTAAAAAAGAAACAGATTCCTCATAAAATATAGGGGCAAACAACAATCCGTCATAATCGAGTTTTAAAACTTTATTAGCTGTTTTTTTAAAAGAAGTGATGTTGTAATCAAAAAAGAAATAGTCAACTGAGACTCCAAAATTAGCTAATTCTACGGCTGCTTTAGATATTCCAATAATAGGGGCTTGCCAATATTCTATATTTTCGTTTTTTGGAAGAAAAACGGCAAATTTGAATTTCTTGTTGTAAGCTAAATTACTAGCGAAAATATTTTTTTTATAGCCATATTCTTTAATAATAGCATTCACTCTTTCTATATTCTCTTCCGTTACCTGACCACGATTATGAATAATTCTATCTACCGTTCCAACGGAAACGTTAGCAATTTGGGCTATTTTTTTGATTGTTATGATGGCGATGAGTATTAGTTATGTGTTTAATTAGAAACCGCACTTTAGTATTAGACTTAACCCGTTGGGTGCAATTATTAAAAACTAATTGCGCCCAACGGGTTAAACTTACATATTTTTCACGATAGTGTCACTTTTATTGGGAATTGAATACAATTTAAAACTACGATTCTATAAAACTAGATTACAAATTTTTATTTGTATTTCCAAATTATTTAAAAAAAACACAATAACTACTCAAACTAGTATTTACTTAATTTTACTTTATACATAAATTCTTCTATTTTTTTTCCACCATAGTAGAATTAAGACAAAAAAAAGGAGCTCTCTTATGCAAAGAAATGACCCTTAATTTATCCTAATCTGTCTTTTAAAAAAGCTCCAGCTTTCAAGATAAACATCAATATCCTTAGGATTGTTATGTTCTCCATTTATCACTTTTAAGAGCGTAACTTCTGGCTTCCCTTTTTGTTTGTAGGTATATTTTTCAATTGTTTTACCGTCTGTTGGGTCAGTATCCGGCAAGGTATCCATTGTGGGTTCGCCTTTGTATCCGTCCAGAGTTGCCCAATAACGAAAAGTTTCGTCCGTTGAACGAACCAATCCTTTGTTTTTGGCAGAAACTCCTCCATTGTAGGGGTTCGTTGGATCGTTTGTACCATTAATAATCATTACCGGAATTGGCATTCTCTTTTCAATACAATCCATATTGCTTGCAACTGGAAGATTTGCAACAATAGCTGTGATGCCTTTGATTTTTTCAGGCATAGTCATTGCTAATTTATAAGCCATATGTCCCCCACCCGATGTTCCTACGACAAATATTTTTTTAGGATTTATTTTATAATTTTCAATACAATAATCAATCATTTGGCTAAAAAAAGCGTTCTCGTCAATATTTTCAACATTAGCTGCTGCGGGAGTCATTTTTCGGCATTCATTCCAATTTTTCTTGTATCCATCAGGAAATACCAACAGAATATGTTCGCTTTCCGCCAATGCCAATAATTTAGTGGTGCTTTTAATTGATTTAATACCATTGCCACCAGAACCGTGCAAAACGAAAATTAAACTGGCTTTAGTATTATTTACCGATGGCTTATTGAAATGGAAACTGCGGTAATGCCCGTCTATCAATAAAGAATCGTTTATAACTTGTGATTTGGAACTTATAAAGAACAAAAGGGTTACAATTAGTAAGTATGATTTAAAATTATTTTTCATTTGGTTTGGTTTTTTATCAGAAAATAGTACTTATAAATTCTAAAAGATAGTATGACATGAGCTTTGAGTAGTGATAACAACTATACAAAAATGATTTCAAAAAAAAACACAATGTTGACTCAAACTAGTATTTGCTTAATTTTGCTTTATACATAAATTCTTCTATTTTTTCCACCATATTATAACTCCCACAAAAGAAAGGAGCTCTTTCGTGCAAAGCCGTGGGTGCAATTTCCATAATCCTGCAAAAACCATCAGAAGCTTTGCCACCGGCTTGTTCGACTATAAATGCCATCGGGTTGCATTCATACAACAATCGTAATTTTCCTTTGGGTGCCTTTGAACTCGTTGGATACAAATAAACTCCGCCTTTTATCATATTTCTATGAATATCTGAAACCAAACTTCCTATATATCTTGAAGTATAAGGCCTGTTTTCTTCTTCTAATTGGCAATATTTGAGATAATCTTTAACTCCTTGCGGAAAATGAACATAATTCCCCTCGTTTACGGAATAAATGGATCCATCAACCGGAAATTTCATTTTGGGATGCGACAAGTAAAAGGTACCAATAGCAGGATTTAAAGTAAACCCATTGACACCATTTCCTGTAGTATAAACCAGCATAGTCGAAGTCCCATAAATGACATAGCCTGCCGCAACTTGGTTAATTCCCGGTTGCAAAAAATCATCAAGAGTCACAGGGGTTCCCTCTGGAGTTACTCTTCTATAAACTGAAAAAATGGTTCCCACCGAAACATTCACGTCTATATTTGACGATCCGTCTAAGGGATCCATCAAAACCACATACTTACTACTATTGCTGTTATCACTCCCTTGAACAGTGATGAAATCATCATTTTCTTCCGAAGCAATCCCACATACAATTTCGCGATTGATTAGGGTTTGAATAAAAATCTCGTTGGCATATACATCTAATTTTTGTTGGTCTTCCCCTTGTATATTTTTCTCACCAACAGCTCCAATAATATCAACTAATCCGGCTTTGTTGACTTTATAACTGACCACTTTTGCCGCTAACCGAATGGAATTGAATATACGAGATAATTCACCTGAGGAATACTGAAAATCATTTTGATTTTCTATAATAAATTCGCCAAGCGTTTGGTTGCTTTTGTCCATATACAGTTTTTTTTGTTTGATTAATGTTGGATACAATGAAAACTGTTGCGTTTAAATGTGCATTTCTATTTGATTTTGACTTTAAGTGGATGGTTAATTTTATTGGCAAACTGCCCTAAATATTTTTCCCAAGATTTTTTTGTGGTAAATTCACCTTGTTTTTTCCAACCAAAACCAGCATAATAAACCAGCTTATCGTGTTTTACCTTTAAGGTTACATAAAGGTTACATAAATCTTTATTGGGGTTAAGATATTTCTCAAAATGTTTTCCTGTATTCTTTGGGAAAACAATTCCTGTCCCCAATTCTGAGTCCTCAAGAGGCTGCCAATAATCAATCCACCCTTCTTTTAGATTTCCTTCTGTTGTTCCATCATTCTCATGCAAAGTTATTCCTGCTGAAAGCGACTTGGTTCCTGAAACTGAAATTTCAAATTTGGAAAGGAAGTTTCCATAATCTAAACTGATATGTTTCACCTCGGTTATTTTGTTACCGGCGGCATCCCAATCGGCATAAGTTAAAATAAAACTAGTACGAATTGGTCCTGTTGTTATGGTTTTCCATTTAGTAAAGTTTTTGGACACATAATAAAGACTATCCATCTTTACCGCAATACCTCCAATTCCTCTACTACCTCCAACATGAAAATTATCTAGTCCTTCGCCAGTATCTTTATGATAAGTTCCTGAACCATTGGTATACTTTTCATACCATTTATTGATAATAGGATACTCCACTCTTTTCAACCAAGCATCAATTCCGCTCGTAAGCGTTCCTCCTTTTACCTTGTCTTCAGTCATTTTTTGGGCAACTGGCCCGTAAGTTCTAAAAGCCACTTTGTTGTTTTCCCAAGCATAATCATCAGTTCTTTCGGGTACAAAACGCGAATAGCAATAATCGATGGATTCTTTGGCTTTAGCATCCGTATTTAAAACAACCTCAAACTTTTTATTCGATGCTGCTTTTAGTGTTGGTTGAAATAAAATTACATCCGAAATTCCATCTCCATTTTCATCAACACATTGAGAAACTAAAAATTTAGAAGTGCCAATTTCCCTAATCCCATATTTTTCCAATACATCGGTACTTTTAAAACCCAATGCTGCTTTGGATAATTCGATAGTTTCAAATTCTCTGTCGACATTTAATTCATTGGAAATTGTTATGATTTTGGCTTTTTGAGAATAGGAAAGTAATGTGGCGAAAAAAAATAAGAGTAGTACTTTCTTCGTTTTCATTTCTTAGATTTCATTAGAAGGTTTCCCAATCGTAGCCAGAATTCCTCCATCAACATAAAGAATGTGACCGTTTACAAAATCACTGGCTTTTGAAGATAAAAAGATGGCAGCACCTTGCAAATCTTCAGGCTCACCCCAACGGGCAGCTGGTGTTCTACTTATTATAAAATCGTTAAATGGGTGACCATCCACTCTAATGGGTGCCGTTTGAGTAGTTGCAAAATAACCTGGACCAATTCCGTTAGTTTGAATGTTAAATTTAGCCCATTCGGTAGCCATATTTTTAGTAAGCATTTTCAATCCACCTTTTGCAGCAGCATAAGCACTAACAGAATCTCTTCCTAGTTCGCTCATCATCGAACAAATGTTGATAATTTTTCCGCCTCCTCGTTGAATCATTCCTTTGGCAACATTTTTGGAAACAATAAACGGACTAATTAAATCAACAGTGATTACTGCTGTAAAATCTTCGACAGTCATATCAACAATAGGCGTTCTTTTGATGATACCTGCGTTGTTAATCAAAATGTCAATAGGACCAACTTCAGCTTCAATCTTTGCAATATTTTCAATTACGGCTTTCTCGTCGCATACATTAAAAACATATCCATAGGCTTCAAGCCCAACCGATTTGTATTCTGCTACAGCTTTATCAAGGGCTTCTTGTGAAATATCATTGACTACAATTTTGGCACCTGCCTGCCCAAGTCCTTTAGCCATAGCCATTCCCAGACCGTGAACTCCTCCTGTAATAAGTGCTGTTTTTCCCGTTAAATCAAAAAGGTTAATCGACATAATTTTATTTTTTTATAGTTATCTTAATTCATTTATTTTGCAAACATCCATATCGCCGTAGTCCAAGTTCTCTCCGGCCATTCCCCAAATAAAGGTGTAATTGCTGGTTCCTGAACCTGAATGGATGGACCAAGGTGGTGAAATAACCGCTTGGTGATTGTTCATCCATATATGTCTTGTTTCTTGTGGTTCCCCCATAAAGTGGCACACGGCTTGATTTTCTGGGATATCTAAATAGAAATACACTTCCATTCTGCGATCGTGAACGTGAGCGGGCATAGTGTTCCAAACACTTCCCGGTTTTAATTCGGTCATTCCCATTTGTAATTGACAAGTAGTCACAATTCCGCCAATAATCATTTGATTTACCGTGCGGTGATTGGCGGTTTCCATGGTACCCAGTTCCAATTTTTTGGCTTCTGCTAAACTCACTTTTTTGGTAGGATAATTAGTGTGCGCTGGAGCTGAATTAATGTAAAATTTAGCTGGATTTTTGACATCATGGCTTTTAAAGATGACTTCTGCATTTCCACTTCCGATATAGAGTGCGTCCTTGAATCCTAATTCATAAGTAGTTCCTTCGACTACAACAGCACCATTTCCTCCAACATTGATAATACCCATTTCTCTCCGGTCCAAAAAATTGGGCATTTTAAGAACATCAATAGTTTCAAGTTTAAGAGGGGTTAATGGCACTGCAGAACCTGCAATGTATCGGTCATAATGCGAATAAGTAAGGGTGATTTTACCTTCTTCCATTAGATTATCAATCAAGAATTCGGATCTTAATTGTGCTGTATCGTATAGCTTTACCGCTTTAGGGCTGGAAGCATATCGAGATTCATAAGATGTTGACATTGTTTTAATTTTTATTATTGTAGTTTAAAAGACTAATCATTTTTTTGAAACTAATCTCTTTAAGTGACTTAAATTATTTTGCAAAAGTATAAAAGAGGTTTCTATTATGATGAAAAATAAATACATTAT
>NZ_JBJXDQ010000102.1:0-21976 GCF_046155325.1 Flavobacterium sp. | reverse complement strand
TGCAAATATACATTGTAGTTATTGTATATGCAAACAAATTACTGAAAAATGCAATTAATTTAAACCTATAATATTTCAATTAAATTATATCCGCAATAGAATTCAAAAGAGTTTATTAAACAATTGATATAGTAGTATATTTGCAAATTAAAACTATTTAAATGGGTCGATTTAAAGAAAATGATTTGCCAAAATCAAAAATTACAGCCAGTTCTCTTAAAAAAGCAAAAATTATTTTTAAATATGCAGGAAACAATAGTTGGAAATTCTATGTTGGATTAATTTTTTTATTACTTACCAGTATAACAGCATTAGCTTTTCCAAAATTTATGGGAATGTTAGTGGATTGTGTCAATAAAAAAGATAGTGCTTTAGCTAATAAAATCGCACTTGGACTTGGTTTAGTATTACTATTACAATCCATCTTTTCCTTTTTCAGATTATCATTATTTGTGAATTTTACTGAAAACACTTTATCTAATGTGCGTTTAGCCCTATATACTAATTTAGTAAAATTGCCAATGTCATTTTTTTCTCAAAAAAGAGTTGGTGAGTTAAATAGTCGTATAAGCAACGATATTGGTCAGATTCAAGACACATTAACCACAACAATTGCCGAATTTCTTCGTCAATTTATTTTGATTATCGGAAGCTTTATAATGTTAGCGAGTATCAATATAAAATTAACGGTAATGATGGTTTCTGTAGTTCCATTGGTAGGAATTGCAGCAGTTATTTTTGGCCGTTTTATTAGAAAATATTCGAAAAAAGTACAAGATCAAGTTGCCGAAAGTCAAGTTGTTGTTGAAGAAACGATGCAGGGAATTAGCATCGTTAAAGCTTTTGCAAACGAATGGTATGAAATAGAACGCTACAAAGCTAAAATAAATGAAGTCGTAAAAGTTGCAATTAAAGGCGGTCAATTTCGTGGATATTTTGCTTCTTTTATTATTATTTGTTTGTTTGGCACTATTGTAGCCGTAGTTTGGTATGGTGTACAATTAAGTATTTCTGGAGAGATTACCGTTGGTCAATTATTTACTTTTATTTTATATTCGAGTTATGTAGGTGCATCCTCTGGGGGAATCGCTGAATTGTATGCCCAAATGCAAAAAGCTATAGGTGCTACCGAAAGAGTTTTTGAACTTTTAGACGAAGTGCCTGAAATTATAAATACAAATCAAGATAACATTTCTTTAGAAAAAATTAAAGGTGAAGTTAGTTTTCAAAACGTCGCTTTTAGTTATCCCTCTCGAAAAGAAATTCAAGTATTAAAAGACGTTAATTTTGAAGCTAAATTTGGTCAAAAAATAGCAATTGTAGGTCCGAGTGGTGTAGGAAAATCGACGATTGCTTCACTCCTACTGCGCTTCTATGACATTGATGGAGGATCGATATTAATTGACAATAAAAATATATACGATTTTGATTTAGATTATCTTAGAAATAATATGAGTATTGTACCCCAAGATATCATTTTATTTGGAGGTACGATAAAAGAAAATATAGCATACGGTAAACCAAATGCAACCGACGAAGAAATTATTTTAGCAGCTAGTCAAGCAAATGCTATAAATTTCATTGAAAGTTTTCCCGAAAAAATGGAAACTGTTGTTGGTGAGAGAGGAATAAAACTATCTGGTGGTCAAAGACAACGGATTGCTATAGCTAGGGCTTTGCTTAAAAATCCAAGTATTTTAATATTAGACGAAGCAACTTCTTCTTTAGATAGTGAAAGTGAAAAACTCGTTCAAGAAGCATTAGAAATTTTGATGAAAGGAAGGACTAGTATAATTATTGCACATCGTCTTTCGACAATTCGCAGTGCCGATCAAATTTTGGTGCTTGACAAAGGTCTAATTACCGAGCAAGGTACTCATCAAGAATTGATTACTTTAGAAAATGGAATTTATAAAAACTTAAGCAACTTACAGTTTAGTAATTCTTGAGGTTTAATTTACTTTTCTCCTTTTTCGTTCTGTATTAATCAATAATAATTCTCTATTTGTTTGTCCTGCCACCGATGTGTTTTCTTCGGCACGACGAATTAAATAGGGCATTACATCTTTTACAGGTCCAAAGGGTAAATATTTGGTGACATTATATCCATTTTCTGCTAAATTATAAGTTATATTATCACTCATTCCGTATAATTGCCCGAACCAAATTCTAACATCATTATTTTTAAATCCTTTTTCTTTCATCAATTTTAATAAAAAATAGTTGCTGGATTCATTATGAGTACCCAGATAAATTGACATAATACTAATATTATCAATTATATATTGAATAGCTTTATCAAAATTAATATCAGTTTCATCTTTTGATAAACAAATAGGTGTTACATAACCCATATTTTGTGCTCTATGATTCTCTTTTTCCATATAGGCTCCACGAACAAGTTTAACACCAATTTGAAAATCTTTTACCTTTGCATTTTGATGTAATTTTTTTAAATATTCTAGGCGATCCCAACGGTACATTTGAAACGTATTAAAAACAATAGGTTTTATTTTATTATATTTTAACATCATTTCTTCGACCAAATTATCAATTGCATCTTGAATCCAGCTTTCTTCAGCGTCAATTAATAACCTAATATCATTATCATATGATGCCTTACAGACCATCTCAAAACGAACCACTACCCTTTTCCATTCTTCATTTTCCAAAAAAGTTAACTGCTTTCCTTCACCAATAATTTGAAATAAATTGATGCGCCCAAAACCAGAAGGTTTAAAAACCACAAAAGGCATGGCTTTTTTATTCTTAGCAAAATAAATTAGCGCTATAGTTTTATTTAAAACCGAATCAAATTGCTCCTCTTCTTCTTTACCTTCAATAGAATAATCCAAAACCGAAAACACACCATTGGCAAACATTTTTTCTACAACTGAAATGCAATCATTCTCACTTATTCCTCCACAAAAATGATTAAAAACTGTAGAGCGTATTAAACTTTCAACTGGGAGATTTATTTTTAGTGCAAAATTTAATAATAAAGTTCCAATTCTTACTAGTAATTTATTTGAAATTAGTTTGAAAATAAAATAAGCTCTGTGGAGTTCTATATCACTTTTCAATGAAAATGCAACTTGAGTATTATCAAATATTTTTTTCATTTTATTCAGTTTCTTTTATACAAATATAAAGACTGTTTTAATTTTATTTGATAAAAAATCCCTTATTTTGCATACCAATATTAAAAAATAGTTTACAAGTTTATTCTTTTTAAATAATCATTGAAATGAGCAAAAAAAACAAGATAAATATCACATACAATCAAGTTGAAATTAACCAAAAATCGGAAACGAATTATTATGATGTGATTTCCTTATCTTTTATTGTTGGGCTTTTTGTTATAGATTTTTTGCCCCTTTTCAAAAGTATTGAAATTCTAGGGCCTCAATATATTTATTTATCTATTTTAAATATAATTATAGGATTGTATATTTTCAATAATCCGTTGTTGATCTCTGAAAATTTAATAGCTTTTTGCAAAAAAAGCCTAGTTCTGAAATTCTACTTTGTTTTTATTGCACTGTGCGGAATCTCCGTTTTTTTTGCTAAAAATACTTCTTTAGGGATTGTCAATTTTTCGAGATTACTCATCATTCTTTTCACGCTACTTAATTTAATAGTTCTGTTTTATAACAGGTTGCACTTGATTTATAGGATTGCTTTAATAATAAGTTTGAGCTTGTTTATCCAATCATTTAGTGAGATTAATGAATTTATTAAAACAGTAAAGACAGGTTCTTATGTTGCAGCATTAATCGATTTAAAAGGAAACACAGGAAGCATCAACATTCTAGCCTCTAGTTTATGTTTGAAAATACCTTTTGTTTTAATTAGTATCATCCATTTTAAAAAATGGATACAATGGTTTTTAATTCTTACCCTATTTTTAGCAGTTACACTTATTTTTCTATCTGGCTCTAGGGCTACTTACATAAGTTTATTTCTTGAAATCATACTTTTTAGTATCATTTTTCTGAAAATGAATACTGAAAAAAAAGCTGGTATTTTTAAAATTTGCTTAATCATAATCCCCATCATTTTCTCATTTTTCATCTCAAATCAGGTTTTGAAATCGAGTAAAACCAAAGGTCGTTATGAATCAGTAACAAATAGAGTAAAACAGGTAACAAACATTGAAAGTAGTTCCTCAAATATTCGATTACTGTATTGGAAAAATGCAGCGAAAATGATTCAAGATAATCCTATAACTGGAATAGGGCTTGGCAATTGGAAAACAGAATCAATTCCATATGAAAAAATAATTTCTAAAGACAGGAAAATATCAAATAACACACATAACGACTTTATTGAAATTACAACAGAAACTGGAATTTTAAATGGAATTATCTATTTGTCTATTTTTATTTTATTGAGCATGATAAATTTAAAAATAGTATTGAAATCAGAAAAACAAAATACTACTATTGTTGCTTTAGTTTCTTTTTTATTACTTGTCTCTTATGCAGTTGATGCCTTTTTTAATTTTCCTTTTTATAGACCAACTATGCAATTAGGTTTTTGCTTGTTTTTTGCTTTGACATTAATCAATGTATCGCAAATTCAAGAAACTAAATCCAACGATTTTGGTAAAAAATATGCGATTTTATTAATTGTTATTTCGATATTAACTGCTTATATATCGTATAAAATTTTCAAAGCGTATCAATTAGAAAATAGTATTCGATCTAATTTTGCAACGAAGAATTTCAATCTGAAAGCAGGTGATATTGTGAGCAAATTACCTAATTACCCAAACGTTTTTACTAGTGGAGAACCATTTGCTACCTATGCTGGCAAATATTTTGTTTTAGAAAAAAATTATAAACAAGCACAAAAATATTTAAATATAGGTCATAAAATAAATCCATATTTAGGAAGGACTGAATATTATAAATCAAACATTGCAAAAGAAACAGGGAATTTAGATAGTGCATATATTTATTCAAAAAAAGCACTTGAAATCAGACCTAGAACTCGTGATTATTATATTGGTGCCGTTAATGCCGCAAATACTATAAAAGACACTCTTGCAATTCTACAGATACATAAAATATATATTGAATATAATAATAATCCAGAAGTGTGGATAAACACTTCAAGCGCTTTAAATAACTCAAAATATAGTACTAAAAAATTAATTCAATTCATTGATGAAGGATTAAAACATTTCCCTGAGAACGCTGAATTAATTGAAAGAAGAGGACTTTTTAAGAGTAATTCAAAAAAAATAAATAGTAATAATTATACCAAAGAAGCGATACAATTTTATAAAGAAAAAAATTATATAAAAGCTTTAGAAGCTTTAGAAAAGGCTTTAAAAATTGACCCTAATAATCCGAAAGTTATTAAAAACATTGCTATTTGTAAAACAATGATAAAATAGTTTACTAAAATAATTGTATTGATTAACAAAATAAAAATATGTCAAAAAAATTAGTATCAATAATAGCCAATAATTACTTAGTTCATTTTAATGAAAATGGAATTAAAGCACTTAATACTCATCTTAAAGAAGCCAAGTATTCTAATATATTCATTATTGTAGACACCTATACAAATGAGCTTTGTTTACCCAAATTTTTACCCAATTTAGAAACGGATCTTACTATTGAAATAATTGAATTTGAACCTGGCGAACATAATAAAAACATTGAAACTTGTATACAAATTTGGAATGTTTTGACCGAACTTGGTGGTGATAGAAAAAGCCTTATAATCAATCTTGGTGGTGGTGTTGTCACCGATCTAGGCGGTTTTGTAGCTTCTACATTTAAACGAGGGGTTGACTTTATTAATATTCCCACTACGCTACTATCTATGGTAGATGCATCTGTTGGAGGAAAAACAGGAGTTGACTTAGGAAACTTAAAAAATCAAATTGGGGTTATCAATGTGCCAAAAATGGTACTTATTGATAGTCAATATCTAGATACTTTACCGAAAAATGAAATGAGATCAGGACTTGCCGAAATGTTGAAGCATGGACTCATTTTTGACAAAGGGTATTGGGAAAAATTTCTTGATATGAAAATCCTTGATTTTATAGATTTTGATGAATTAATTTACCGTTCTGTAGAAATTAAAAATGAAATAGTAATTCAGGATCCAACAGAAAAAAACATTCGAAAAGCATTAAATTTTGGACATACACTTGGACATGCAATTGAAAGTTATTTTCTTGAAAACGAAAACAAAAAAACATTATTACATGGCGAAGCTATTGCTGTTGGAATGATTTTAGAAAGCTATATATCACTTCATAAAAACCTTATCAACGAATTAGAATATTTTCAAATAAAAAATACTTTAAAAAGCATCTATGATGACATCATTTTCGAAGATGAAGACATTGAACCAATATTAGAATTACTTATTCATGACAAGAAAAATGAATATGGAAACATTCAATTTGCATTAATTGAAGGTATTGGAAAAATAAAAATCAATCAATCTGTTGAAAATGAATTGATATTAAATGCTTTTTTAGATTATAAATCTTAATTATTTTTTACAAAAAAGGATTGCA
Organism: Flavobacterium sp.; assembly: GCF_046155325.1. GTDB lineage: Bacteria > Bacteroidota > Bacteroidia > Flavobacteriales > Flavobacteriaceae > Flavobacterium. Next base: position 15,429 of record NZ_JBJXDQ010000102.1, on the reverse strand, counting down.
TTACGTCTATATTATTTTTTACATTTGTCACAATGAAAAAAAATCAAAATAAAATAAATTTTTATTCTTTTCGAAAAGAGAACAATACCTTTTTAAGAAGACTATTAAGGATTTTTAATAGTTATAATAACTATTTATATTTTGGTTCATTTCATTATTCAAAGCTTTTTCATGAAAATCTTCAAATCATTTATGCCAATATTAGAGTTTGAATTCATTTGTGTTATTTTATTTCATTAATTTTCTAAAATACTTAAACAAATGAATACAAAATATTTTGATCTAATTAATCAAACCTATTATTTCCCACAAGAAGAGTTTACCCTAAATAAAGACAACTTACAGTTTCACAACATTGACTTGATGAAACTAGTAGAGAAATATGGCACCCCATTAAAATTCACATATTTGCCACAAATTTCCAACAACATTAACAAAGCCAAAAATTGGTTTCGTAAATCAATGGAAAAAAATAAATATGACGCAAAATATTACTATTGTTATTGCACAAAAAGTTCACACTTTCAATATGTGATGAATGAAGCTTTTAAAAATAATATTCATATAGAAACTTCTTCTGCTTTTGATATTAATATTGTTGAAAATTTATTAGAATCTGGTAAAATAAATAAAAGTACTTATATCATTTGTAATGGGTTCAAAAGAGATCAATATATCGAAAACATTGCTCGTTTAATTAATCATGGTCATAAAAATACTATTCCAATAATTGACAATTACGAAGAATTAGATATTTTACAGGATAAAATTAAAAGGAAATTCAAAATTGGAATTCGTATTGCTGCTGAAGAAGAGCCCAAGTTCGAATTTTATACATCGAGACTTGGAATAGGATATAAAAACATTGTGCAGTTTTATAAAAAACAAATTCAAGACAACAATAAATTAGAACTTAGTATGTTGCATTTTTTCATTAATACTGGCATTAATGACAATGCCTATTATTGGAACGAATTAGTTAAATGTATAAAAGTGTATGTTGCTTTAAAAAGAGAATGCCCTACATTAGATGGATTGAACATAGGTGGTGGTTTTCCGATAAAAAATTCCTTAGCTTTTGAATTTGATTATGAGTATATGATCGACGAAATCATAAATCAAATCAAGATTGCTTGTGATGAAGCTGAAGTAGAAGTTCCTAATATTTTTACTGAATTTGGTTCTTATACTGTAGGTGAAAGTGGTGGAGCCATTTATCAAATATTATATCAGAAACAACAAAATGATAGAGAAAAGTGGAATATGATTGATTCTTCATTTATAACAACACTTCCAGACACTTGGGCTATCAATAAACGTTTTATCATGCTAGCAATAAATCGTTGGAATGATACATATGAAAGAGTTCTATTAGGCGGTATGACTTGTGATAGTGATGATTATTACAATTCCGAACAAAATATGAATGCTATTTATTTACCAAAATATAATAAAGAAAAACCTTTATATATTGGGTTTTTTAACACAGGCGCTTATCAAGAAACAATAGGTGGATATGGTGGATTACACCATTGTTTAATACCACAGCCAAAACATATTTTAATTGATAAGGATGAAAATGGAATCTTAGCCACCGAGGTTTTCTCTGAGCAGCAAACGGCAGAGGAAGTTTTAAATATTTTAGGATATAATAAAAAATAAAATTCTAATAAAATTATTAAATTTGAAAATGTTTTTCAAAGTTTCTTTTTAAATATAAAAGTATAAAAATGAGTAAGGGACCTATAAGTCAATTTATTGAAAAGCATTATTTGCATTTTAACTCGGCATCATTAGTAGATGCGGCTAAAGCATATGAACAACAATTAGCAAATGGTGCTAAAATGATGGTGAGTATGGCTGGGGCGATGAGTACAGCTGAGATTGGAAAAATTTTTTCTGAGATTATTCGTCAAGATAAAGTACATATTATTTCTTGCACTGGTGCCAATTTAGAAGAGGACATCATGAATTTAGTAGCTCATTCTCATTATGAAAGAGTACCTAACTATAGAGATTTGACACCACAAGATGAATGGGCTTTGTTAGAAAGAGGATTAAATCGTGTAACAGACACTTGTATTCCAGAACACGAAGCATTTAGAAGATTACAAAAACACATATACAAGATTTGGAAAGATGCTGATGATAAAGGAGAGCGTTATTTCCCTCATGAGTTTATGTATAAAATGCTACTATCAGGAGTTTTAGAAGAATATTACGAAATTGATCTAAAAGACAGCTGGATGTATGCAGCTGCTGAGAAAAATTTACCTATTATTGTACCAGGTTGGGAAGATAGCACAATGGGAAATATATTTGCATCCTATGTAATTAAAGGAGATTTGAAGGCATCAACCATGAAATCAGGTATTGAGTATATGGTATTTTTATCAGATTGGTACCCAAAAAACAGTTCTAAAGGAATTGGTTTTTTTCAAATTGGCGGAGGAATTGCAGGTGACTTCCCTATTTGTGTAGTACCAATGTTATATCAAGATATGGAAATGCATGACATTCCTTTTTGGAGTTATTTTTGTCAGATTTCGGATTCGACAACTAGTTACGGATCTTATTCTGGCGCAGTGCCAAACGAAAAAATCACTTGGGGAAAATTAGATATTAATACCCCAAAATTTATTATAGAATCGGACGCAACTATTGTTGCTCCATTAATTTTTGCTTATTTATTAGATTTATAGATTAATTTATGAAAAGAATAATTGTTGACTACGCTAAACTTACACATGAAATTTTAAACCTTTTAGTTGAAAAATTTTCTGATGGCTATGATGATTCAAATATTATACGTTTTAGAAATGCTCAAAATGAACTAATTGAAGCAGTTGAAGTAAAAACAGAAGATACTATTTATTTAGTAAAAGTAAGTACTAAACTTGCTGATAGAATCGAGAATTATGATGAAGATGATGAAATTGCGGACGAAATTGAACCAATTTTACCAATGAAAGGCATAGATGAAGATGATGAAGACGATGACGATAACCTTGATACTCCAGATTTTAAAGATGACGATGTAGAAGATTTAAATAACGAAGATGAAGATGATGAAGATGATGAAGATGATGATATTAATGAGACTGATTTAACTGATGATGATGACGATGAATAATATATTTAATAGAAAAGAGGAACTTAATTGAGTTCCTCTTTTCTATTAAAATCATGTTCTAAAAATGTAAAATATTATCCTATATTTAAATATCGTTCTTTAATAATTTTAAAATGGTGGTGTTGATGACCAATAATAATAAATCCTATTGCTCTAACTGAAATGGGATTATTTGAAGCAATGCCTAGATTTTTTAATTGTTCATTTGAAAAACTTTTAAAAAGTATAATTGTAGCTGTTCTAACTACTTTTAATTCATTTAATAAATCTTGAATACTCCTGCCATTGGCATTGGTATTTTCAACATAATCATTTTCTTCAAAACCTGGTAATGGTGTTGTATCATTTCTAGAAATTCGTAAAGCTCTATAACTAAAAATTCGCTCAACATCTATAATATGTTGAATAATGTCTTTAATAGTCCACTTACCAAAGGCGTATCTAAATTTCAATTTATCAAATGGAGTCTTTGAAATAATTGAAATCATTTCTTCAAAACCCATTTCGAAGCAATCAATTAAATCAACATTTTGATCAACTGCATTGATATAGGTTGCATTAAAAGATGAATACTCTGAAGTTATCAATTCATTAGACATCATATTTAAATTAAATTAAGCGGAATTTCTACTAGCATTTGTGTTTCCAAATAAAGATCTGGTAACAATTTTTTCAAAAGTTTTAATCAACTCTAAATTTGGAGTTGGTTCTTTGATTAATTCGTTTATTCGCAATAAAGCATATTGTTGAATTGTCAACAAAGGTAAAACTATTCGCTCTCTAATATCGATGGAAGCTTTACCATCTGGGTAATTTTCCATTAGCCCTTTATGACCCGCTATTTTTAATAGTAATCGTTTAGTTTCTAAAAATTCATCATAAATAATTTGCCAAAATGCTCCAAATTCAGGGTCTTTACTCATATAAGCTGTTAGTGGGAAAAAAGATTTTGCTAATGACATCATACTATTTTCCAATAATGTTTTAAAGAATAAAGAACCATTATATAAATCTTGAACTTTATCCCATTGATTGGTATCTTCAAAATGTTTTAATGCTGTTCCAACTCCAAAAAAACCTGGAACATTTTGTTTTAATTGACTCCAAGACCCCACAAATGGGATAGCTCTTAAATCGGCAAAATTTAAATTTTCTGAATTACTTCTCTTAGAAGGACGACTTCCAATATTAGTTTTTGCATAATACTTTAGAGTACTCATTTGTTCTAAATACGGAATAAATTTAGGATGATTTTTAAAGCTTAGGTATTTTTCATAACCCAATTGAGCCAATTGATCCAAAATTGCAGAGTCATCTTTTGAAAGTTCATTTTTGTCTTTACTAAAAACTTGGTTCGTAATTCCAGCACTCAATAAATTTTCTAAATTATAACGACATGAATCTAAAGTTCCAAAGTTAGAACTAATAGTTTGCCCTTGAACTGTAACTTGAATTTCGCTGTTTTCAATTTTTGGACCTAATGAAGCATAAAACTTATGCGTTTTACCACCTCCACGAGCTGGAGGCCCACCACGACCATCAAAAAATATAGCATGAATTCCATATTTTCTTGACATTGTAGTCAATTGCTCTTTTGCTTTATAGATACTCCAATTTGCCATCAAATATCCGCCATCTTTCGTTCCATCAGAAAAACCAAGCATGATAGTTTGTTTGTTATTTCGGTTTTTTAAATGATCTGAATATGCTTTATTAGAATATAATTTTTCCATTATTACATGTGCATTTTGCAAATCATTAACAGATTCAAACAAAGGAATAATATCAACAGTTAGATTATCCCAATTGTTTAAATGAAACAATGCAAAAGTTTCCATCACATTTAATGCACTTTCATTATTGCTAATAATATATCTGTTGGCACCAAATTCTCCATTAGATTTTTGAATTTTTTTAATTACTTGAATAGATTCTATAGTTGACTTTGTTAATTCATTTTCAAAAGCGCTTGAGTCAAGATTTCCTTTTACATTCGATAATACCTCAAATTTTTCACTTTCAGTCAAATCATAATAATTTTCAGGAAACACATTTGATTCTGTTGCTTTATAATATTCAAAAACGTCTTTGAAAACTGCATCATGAATCTTGCTGTTTTGTCGAATGTCTAAAGAAGCAAAATGGAATCCAAACAAATTCACCTTAATAAGTAAGGCTTCAATTTCTTCAAGATATAAAGATTGATGTTCTTTAACTATTATTGTTTTTATCTTAAGTAATTGAGATTTAAATTCATCCAATGAAATGAAAATATCACCTTTTGAATAAAAAACAGATCGATATAACTTATTCTCCAATTCAGCTACTAAAACATCAACCCCAGAAAAAGTTAATTTTCTTTTTAAGTTTCTCATCTCGATATAATAACATTTCAAAATTGATGTTCTCAATCGATCAGATACTTTAAGAGTTATTTCAGTTGTTACAAATGGATTTCCATCACGATCTCCACCTGGCCAAAACCCTAATTTAATCAATTGATTTTTGATTGTTTCTCCGTTCAAAAGATTCTTTTGAAGATAATGAACCATTTCTCCTGAGGTTTCATAAAATACATTTTCTAAATACCAAATCAAACTAACCGCTTCGTCAAAAGGATTTGGTTTTTCATTTTGAATAAAAGGTGTTTTTCCAAGTTGAGCTAATAGTTGCTTTATTTCTAACAAATCATTTTTACGAATTGCATCGGTCAAATCATTAATAATTCCAAGCACTGCTCCAGGATAAAATTGAGTTGGATGAGCCGTTAATACGGTACGAACATTAAAATTTTCTAAACATTCGATTAATTCTTCTTTATTATTCTCTACATCTGATTTTTCTTTTATATCACGCAAAGAACCAATACCTTCAATATTATTTACAATTGGAAAAGCTGCATCTTCAATAGCATCAAAAAGTACTATTTGACGTTCGATATATTGAATAAACCGAAACATTAAATCAATTTTCTCTTCTTCAGAAACACTGTGTAGATATTTTTTATCAAAGAAATTTACAATTTCTTTTGGTGTTTCCTGCTTTTTAAAACCTTTGTCGCAAACTTCTGTAAATAAAGGAAGCAAAACTCCTGTATTATCTATAGAATCAAAAGGCAAAGTAATAAAAACACTATTGTAAATATGATATTTGGAAAGTACTTCTTGATTAAATCGATCTATTTTTGGCAGCGTATACATAAGGATAATATTGTTGTTTTAGGGTTAAATCTGAATAAAAAAAACCTCAAGAATTCACTAGAGGTTCATTAAAATATAAACGTTTAAGTGAATTACATGTTCTTAAAGATCGTATGCATCAAACGCTTTTTGTCGTTGATACTTTCTTCTAAAGAAATCATAGTTTCTGTTCTGTAAACTCCTTCTATATCATCTATCATAAAAATAACATCTTTGGCATGTTTAGTGTCTTTAGCTCTAATTTTACAAAAAATATTAAATTTACCTGTAGTTACTGAAGCAACAGTAACAAAAGGAATTTCATTAATTCGTTGCAAAACAAACTTTGTTTGAGAGGTATTGTTAAGAAAAACTCCAACATAAGCAATGAAAGAATAATCTAATTTATCATAATCAAGCACTAATGAAGAACCCATAATAATTCCAGCATCTTCCATTTTTTTTACTCTAACATGCACAGTACCCGCAGAAATCAATAATTTTTTAGCAATATCTGTAAAAGGAATTCTTGTATTATCAATCAACATATCTAAGATTTGGTGATCTACTTCATCTAAACGAAATTTACTCATAATTATATAATTAATTTATTATGCTTATATTAGGTATCCAAAAAAAAACCTAAATTTTTAATCCATTTTGAAATTTTAATTCAGTATCCAAATTAAAATTAGCTTTACTTTCTAACTTTGGAGAATTGCTGCCTTGATCAGAATACAAACCACCCATTCCATCATATTCTATATGTCCATAGTAATTTTCTAAATCATCTATTTTATCGATATAGGCGTTAAAAAATAAATTATTCTCAATTAATTCTTCTTTATACTGAGCTGCAAAACTCGTTATTTTTTCAATACCATCATAATAAATTTTGATATTTTTATACATAAAGTCATAAAAAACAACTTTATTTTGAGGAATAATCAAATAATCTTCAATTTTACTAATTACTATATCGTTATCGATTAAAAGATTAAAACTTGAAATTAATGCAAAAAACACAAATTTTCGAGTTTCGTCTCTATCATAATCATTTGCAAAATGACCTGCTTCGAATAAAACAGTTGGCACCCCAAGAAACTGAAAAGTATCTCCTACGCAATTAATATTAAACGAATCGTCAAACCTGCCTATTTGCCCCGGAATATATTGTTGCACTATTGAATTTATTCCAGCAATAAGATTTACCGCTTTTAATCTTGATTCATTCATGTCGCGTTCTTCATTAAAGGCTGGTGCCAAAAATGATAAAGTTGCTGGTTTTCTAGTGTCTCCAACACCATAAATGGTGCGCTGATCGTGAAGATTATAACAAAAATCAGGTTTAAACGCTTCGAATATTTTACGCAAAATAATACTTTCGGGTTGAGATAAATCTTGAGCGTCCCTATTAAGGTCTACTTCATTAGCATTTTCTCTTGTGTAAAGTTTAGCTCCATCAGGGTTCAACATCGGAAGAATACAAAAAGTAAAATTGCTTATTAATTGTTTAGCATAATCCGTATCGCTATTAATAAGATTAAAAAAATCAAAAAGTGCTTTAGTAGTAGTACTTTCATTACCATGCATTTGAGACCAAAGTAGAATTCTAATTCTCCCCTTACCTATTTGATATTTATAAATTGGTTTTTCGAGAACTGATTTTCCGATAATTTCAATTTGATTCTTATTATTTATTTTTTGTAGTAAAGGCTCTATAGAATCCAATGTAATATAACGTCCCTTTAAAGTTTGTTCTTTATATAGATTGAACAATTGTTCTAAATTCATCATGAATATTCTTTTGTTATGCAAATGTAAACATCTTTACATAAATTTTATTGCGAATTGTTTTTATGGATTAAAACTGTAATCTGGAATTTTCCCAAAAACGCCTTCAAAATGCTTTAATAACAGTACTAAATCATTTTCATAATCACCCGATGGCAATATAGGTTTACCAAATTGAACTGATTTTTTTCCAAAATTAAATGCCACTGGAATTATTGGAACACCCTCTTTAAGAGCAATGTAATAAAATCCTGATTTTAATTCTGATACTTTTTTTCGGGTCCCTTCGGGTGCAATGGCCAATCTAAATTCATTCTTTTTTTCGAAAATTTTAGCTATAGCTTCTACTTTATTCAAATTGCCTGAACGGTCCAAAGGTTCCCCTCCCATCCAACGAAAATAATGGTTTAACGGAAATCTAAACAATTCTTTTTTGCCAATAAAATTCATTTCTAAACCAGTAATTCCTCGAGTAAAAATCCCTAAATAGAAATCATGCCAACTTGTGTGAGGTATCACCATCAAGACACATTTTTTGATATTACTATCAATACTTCCTTCAATTTTCCAACCCATTAATCGGAAGAAAATAAACTGGTAAATCCTTTTTTTCATTCTTTATAGAATTAATTTCCTAGCTTTTTCAAGGTCCTCCGGAGTATCAATTCCTATACTCCTGTCAGCAACTTCAATCATTTTGATCCGCTTTCCAAATTCTAAATATCGCAGTTGTTCCAGTTTTTCGGAGGCTTCCAGAGATTTCATTGGTAAATTGTAAAAATCCATCAAGGCTTGTTTTCTAAAAGCATAAATCCCGATGTGTTGCATATAGCGAACACCCACATTTTTTTCTCTAGGATACGGAATCACAGATCTCGAAAAGTAGAGCGCAAATCCATTTTGGTCTGTTACCACTTTTACATTATTAGGATTGTTGATTTCGTCATCATCCTTAATTTCAAACATTAATGAAGCTAAATCCACTTTGTTTTCGGTGTCGTTTTTATAGACCTCAATCAATTTTTCTAAAGCCACAGTATTTATAAACGGTTCGTCGCCTTGTACATTGACCACAATATCCACGTCCATATTCTCGACCGCTTCGGCAATTCTATCACTTCCTGATTCGTGTTCCTTGATACTCATAATGGCTTTGCCTCCATTGGAAACAATTTCGTTATAAATTAAATCAGAATCGGTAACGACAAAAACAGCATCAAAAAGATTGGACTTTTTAGCTGCTTCATAGGTTCTTAAAATCACGGTTTTGCCTCCTAAATCCTGCATCAGTTTGGCTGGAAATCGTGTGGAAGCGTAACGTGCTGGAATGACTGCTATTGTTTTCATTTATTCCTCTCTGGTTTCTGTAAACTCATATTCTTCATTATCAAATTCTATTGTCAAAACTTTAGCTTTAAAATGAATTTTTCCATCTTCTAAAATTTTAACTTCATATACATCAGGGTCATTATTTGTATCCGTTTTTTCATAAAACAACCCATCTTTAATCCACAATTTACCTATTTCAACTAAATTAACCGCTTTACAATCCGTTATTGCAGTATACATCAGTATAAAAGTTCCATTTTTCTTTCTTTCTTGAATCCAATATTTTGTTACTCCTTTGATTTGATTACCTTCTTCAGAACCACTCCAAGTTCCAATAATTTTTTTTTTAATTTTTTTATCATCATTTGGCTGAATTGTCACAAAAGAAAATAATAAAAAAGAGCTAATAGCAACTACTAATAATTTGTTTTTCATAATCATAATATTGCGTTAATGTTTGTTATTTTTTCCAAATATACCAATTTCCCACAAAACCAATCTACATAATCTTTACAGTGTAAAAGCTGCTGTCGGTTTTACAAAGTGTGTCTGAAATTTGATGCAAATCATTTTAAGTATTCATAATGAATATTTTTTGAAATATAATAGAGACGCGATAAATCGCGTCTGTACGCTGGCAAATTATTTTTTATAAAATTTATCTTCTTCCCATCTCGCTGGATTTTCTTCTATATAATTTTTTATTCTTTCAAATGATTCCGAATTTCGGATGATATGATCGTGGAAACGAGGATGCCATCCGAAATTTGGATTTATTTTTCGGATTTCAAAGGTACATCTTCCTTTATACCAACGAATTATTCTGGAAATATTATCAGCTAACATTGGATTATTTTCTCCAGCAAATCCTCCAATTCCATCTTTCTCCAGCGGTACAGACGTGATTAATCGCGTCTCACTGCTATTGACATCATTCAAATTAGACGCTATTAATCGCGTCTCACTGCTATTGGCATCATTCAAATTAGACGCTATTAATCGCGTCTCACTGCTATTGGCATCATTCAAATTAGACGCGATTAATCGCGTCTCTACGTCTGCGGCGGTAACGATTGATTTATCAATAATCAAAATTCCGTGCATATGATTGGGCATAATCTGAAAATTACCCAATTCTACGTAAGGAAATTGTTTTAGTATTTCGATCCAATATTCTTCGGCCAATACTCCTAAAGAATTTAAATTCATCTTTTTATTGACAACTTCTCCAAAAAAATGCTGCATTTCTTTGGTGCAAATCGTGATAAAATAGGCTCCATTAGTACCATAATCCCAATTTTGCAATCTGGCTGATGGAACTCTATATTTATTTCGGAATTTTTCTGCCATAATTTGAATCATTATTTATTTAATATCAGGATTTCGAGGTACAGACGCAATTTATTACGTCTCACATAAAACTGGGAAATATGATGTGAGACGCGATAAATCGGGTCTCTACGGAATATCATTCCACAAAACTCTCATCCTTAAATCCTATCAAATATAATTTATTTTTGGCTCTTGTCATCGCAGTGTACAACCACCGAATGTAATCTCTATTGATGCCATCAGGCAAATAGGGCTGCTCAATAAAAACGGTATTCCATTGTCCTCCTTGCGATTTATGACAGGTTATGGCATACGAAAACTTGACTTGAAGTCCATTAAAATACTCGTTGGCTTTCACTTTTTGAAATTGCTTGAACTTGGTTTCGCCTTCATAATCTTTCAAAACTTCTTGATATAATCGGTTGGATTCTTCGTAGGTTAAGGAGGGAGATTCGCTTTTTATGGTATCTAATAATAACACGGTCTCAAACGGAATTTGATTGGGATAATCGACCATTCGTATTTTTACTTTGGCAAAAGTAAAACCATACAATTCTTTAATATTAAAGATTTCTAACACTTCGATAATATCACCATTAGCAATAAAACCGGCTTCATCCGAATCTTTTAGCCAGAAATAATTATTTTTTACGACCATCAAAAAATCTCCAGTTGACAATTCATTTTCTTTATCGAGGATTTTCGAACGGATTTGCTCATTGTACTGATTGGCCCTTTTATTCGACCGAACTATGAAAGCGGTGTCTTCGATACTATAATTGCTGTAAGCAGAATTGATGGCGTCCTGAATATCATAACCGTCGCTCAATCGGACAATATCTTTAAATTTTTTCAAATCAAATTTGAATTCGTCAATAAAAGAATCCTTCAACAACTCCCGAAGTTCTGTGGCATTATATAAAATTCCGGAGTTTTCTTCCTGACGCATTACCTCGTCCAACTCGATATGTTCTACTTCTTTATTATAATTTAAACCTAAAGTTTGAATGTCTAAAGCGGGGCTAATATCCAAATTCACTGGCGGTAATTGAGCCGTGTCTCCCAAAAGAATCATCTTGCAATTGGTTCCCGAATAAACGTATGAAATTAAATCATCGAGCAAAGAACCATTTTCATATAACTTAGAATCAGAATTGATGTCCGAAATCATCGAAGCTTCATCTACGATAAAAATGGTGTTTTTATGTTTGTTTTGTTGCAAAGTAAAAGAAACGCCACCGCCTGAGGATTTCTTGGGAAAGTAAATTTTCTTATGAATTGTAAAAGCGGGTTTGTTCGAATAATTGGCAATTACTTTGGCCGCACGACCTGTTGGTGCCAACAAAACGTATTTCTTATTAATGTCAATTAAGTTATTGACGATAGTCGAAATCACGGTCGTTTTTCCTGTTCCTGCATATCCTTTCAATACGAAAATCGTGTTGTTATCGTTTTCGGTTAAGAAAATAGCAATTTTTTGGAAAAATATATCCTGTTTATACGTTGGAGTAAAAGGAAATTTTTTCTGTAAAAGGCTATAAAAAAAGGAGGAATTCATTTGGTATGATTTGATTGCAAAGTAAGGAAAGTTTTTCATTAACAATTATCAAATATTAATTATCAATTGTTAATTCTTCATTTAATTTGTATGTTTGCAACTATGCCAATTAACAGTAATATCACGGACAAAAAATACAAAAAAATATCCATTCAGGTTTCACTGACTGGGCTTTCGTTTTGTGTTTTTGACACATTAAATAATACTATTCTTTCGGTACAAGAAATCCATTTTGACACTTTTCATAAAACTACCAAAACCGAAGAATTGTTTGCCGATGCTTTCAGGGACAACCCTGAATTAAAGGATTCGTATGACGAGATATTGGTGATTCACAACAATAATCTTTCGACTTTTGTGCCAGAACCGCTTTTTGACGAAAACTTCTTGGGAAGTTATTTGCAATACAACACGAAGGTTTTCGAAACCGATTTTTATGCTTTTGATACTGTTTCAAATTACCAATTGAATAATGTATACATCCCTTATGTAAATTTAAATAATTATTTTATTGATCAATTCGGAACTTTCGATTATCAACATGCTAATACTATTTTGGTCACAAAGCTTTTAGATGCTTCTAAAAACAATGATGAAAAAATAATGATTGTTAATTTTAATCCAAGTCATTTTGAAATCGTAGTGTTGCAAAATCAAAAATTACATTTTTTTAATTCATTTGAATACCAAACTCCCGAAGATTTTCTATATTATTTGCTTTTCACTGCTGAACAATTAAATATGAATCCGGAGAATTTCAAATTGGAATTGTTAGGAAACATTACCGAGGAAGACGATTTTTATCAATTGGCTTTCAAATATATTCGAAATATTTCTCAATTTGATGTATCTAATTTGCAGAAAAAAAATTCATTTTCAATTGCCCAAAATAGAAAACATTTTATTTTATTCCAATCGTGAGAATTATTTCAGGGAAATATAAAGGAAGACGTATTTTCCCTCCAAAAGGTCTTCCAGTTCGCCCAACTACTGATATGAGTAAAGAAGCATTATTCAATGTTTTGAATAACCATTTCAGTTTTGAAGGCTTAAAAATACTAGATTTATTCGCCGGAACCGGAAATATCAGTTTCGAATTTGCCTCTCGTGGCAGCACACCAATTACTAGTGTAGATGCAGATTTTGGTTGTGTAAAATTTATCAAGCAAGTTGCTGTGGAATATGATTTTAACATTGCCGCTACAAAAAGTGATGTTTTTACTTTTTTAGAAAGAAACAAAGCTACATATGATATAATATTTGCCGATCCTCCTTATGCTTTAGACCAAAAAACTTTTGATAAAATTGTCTTACTAGTTTTCGAAAAAAATACCCTTCAAGATGACGGAATGATGGTAATAGAACATTCTAAATACACCAAACTCGACCATTTGATTCATTTTTCTTTCAAGAAAAGTTATGGAGGTTCTATTTTTAGTTTCTTTGAAATTGGAAAATCGAATGAAGATGAAAAAAACCATGATTTATTTTCGGATTCTGAAGAGGAATAAATTTTAACAATAACATTCAAAAAGATAGCCACAGATTCGCAGATTTTAAAATTAATTAAATATCTGTGAATTTGTGGCTAATTAAATTTTCTCTTTATAAAAAAAGCAGACCTATAAGCCGGGTTCTGTCCACACCTGAGCGTGGCCTTATCATTTATCTAGGTTCGCAATTACTCACGAACTCTATCTTTCTACCCTTCGACAACGGGCGAGAAACCCTTAACTATCGATATACTTGAAATTTCACCGCATAGAGTTTACCTGGTTTCACTACAGCATTACCTGTACATACTTTCTGTTGCACTTGTCCTAATTCCGATAAATCGGAACCGACGGGTGTTACCCGCTATGCTTCTCTTTGGTGTCCGGACTTTCCTCCACGCTTTTGGGCGTGACGATAAGGCGGTCTGCGATGCAAATGTAAGAAATTTGGAATTGAGAATTACGTATTTTAAATTTTGGAATTCATAATTCGTAATTTGGAATTCGTAATTATTCAATCTATATTTGCTTTCGAAGAAAATCCTATGGAACAATTTGTAGTATCGGCTCGTAAATATCGCCCTCAAACATTTAAAGATGTAGTGGGTCAAAAAGCAATTACTAGCACTTTGTTACATGCAATAGAAAGCAATCACCTAGCTTCTGCCCTATTGTTTACCGGACCTCGTGGTGTTGGAAAAACAACTTGTGCAAGAATACTAGCTCGAAAAATTAACCAACCCGGTTATGACGACCCAAATGAAGATTTTGCTTTCAATGTTTTTGAATTAGATGCCGCTTCTAACAACTCGGTTGATGACATACGAAATTTGATAGATCAGGTTAGAATACCACCACAAACAGGACAATACAAAGTTTATATAATTGACGAGGTTCATATGTTGTCTTCGGCTGCCTTTAATGCGTTTTTAAAAACCTTAGAAGAACCGCCAAAACACGCCATTTTTATATTGGCTACGACCGAAAAACACAAAATTATTCCGACCATACTCTCACGTTGCCAAATATTTGATTTTAAAAGAATTACTGTTAAAGATGCTAAAGAACATCTTGCTGAAGTGGCTGCCAGCCAAGGCGTAATATGCGAAGACGATGCTTTACACATTATCGCACAAAAAGCAGATGGTGCTATGCGTGATGCATTATCTATTTTTGATCGAGTAGTTTCGTTTTGTGGAAATAACCTGACGCGTCAAGCTGTTACCGAAAACTTGAATGTATTGGATTATGAAACTTACATTACTGTAACCGACTTGATTTTGGAAAATAAAATTCCAGAATTGTTGGTTACTTTTAACGAAATTCTTGCCAAAGGATTTGATGCACATCATTTTGTATCGGGTTTAGCATCGCATTTCAGAGATTTATTGGTTTCGAAAACACCTGCTACTTTATCCTTGTTAGAAGTTGGGGAACAAGCCCAAAAACTATACGCTATCCAATGTCAAAAAGCATCACAAGAGTTCTTGCTAAAAGGTATAGAAATTGCTAATGACTGTGATTTAAAATATAAAGTAAGTCAAAACCAACGACTTCTTGTAGAACTTTGCTTGATGCAATTAGCCTCCATCACCTTTGATGGAGAAAAAA
>NZ_JBJXDQ010000101.1:0-8418 GCF_046155325.1 Flavobacterium sp. | reverse complement strand
AATTTGATTGATAGATTTTCCGAAGATTACTTCATTGCGCGCGGGTGTGCTTCCTTTTTACAAAAATTTCAATTCCTTGAAAGATGCCCGAATGATTTCAGACCACATTCCTATTTGGCTAGAATTTTCGGTACATTAAAAAATCATTGGAATCTAGTTTGAGGTAATCTCTTGTTTCATAACATACTTATTAATCATATAATCCGTCATTGGCTTCAATGGTTTTCCGGTTTCAGGATTCATTCCATAAGAATTAAAATAATATAATTTACCTTTAATTTTGCTGTACCAAACCAAGGGTTGGCCATTTTTAAAGAATAATGTTTGTTTATTTACTTCAATTTTTTTAAGATTTATTATGCCTTCATTAATGGGCATTATATCGTTTTGAGAAAGAATTCCTTGCTTTATCCCACTACAATCCACCGTTTCATAATGGTCTTTATGCCATTGCATGCATTCTTTTTTTGGAAAAAATTCTTTTTTTATCATGTAGACAGAACCAAGAAGCAAAAGTACCAGCACTACTACCCTACCCATTACCCTTAATGAAATACTCTTAACAGGATTGTCAACTTGCGATGTAGTTCCTAATAATCCATAAAAAAAAGTTTCAATGCCTTGGATTTCTTCCTTCTCTTCGGATATTACTTCTAAATTAGTATTGCCATTTACTTTTAAATATTTATTGAAAGGTCTTGGCTGGTAATCCACTAAAATGGATATTAAGTTTAAACTTACTGGATTCGTCTTCCCCGATTTTCCTTTTAAAAAGTTAACTACGGCTCTAAACTTTTCAATATCAAAATTTTCTATCGCTTTTCTGAGCATGGCTCCTTCTTGAACTTGAAAGAAAACCCTAAATATTTCTTCATCAATGTTAGACAATTCATTTTCTAAAAGTAACAAACATAAATTTCTTAATTGTGCTGGTGAAGGATGCAATAAAAAACTGGAATAAATTCCGTTTTTAGAAACCTCATATTGTTGTTTAACCCCTGCTACAAATCCTTCAAAAGTATTTTTCATTAATCAGTTTTAAATATTAAACGGAATTCATCGGAAGTATCGGAATTAACGGAATTCATTACTACTACTCCAATAGTATCGACAGTTCTTTGTCTCAGAATTAGTTTCTGCTTTGATATGCATAAGAAGCAAATGTACAAAACTAGTTCTAAATTAATGTGCTATCAGAATCCAGAAATAGCCGGGAAGTAAACTTCAAGCGGTTCTGTTTAGCACATTAAACTTCCCGAAAAAAAATAAGGCATGGTTTACAAATTATTCGAATTAAAAACTCGAACAGCCATGCCTATGTCTAATATTTAATTCAAACCAAATGAAAAATAAATTGAATTTAGCTACATTGATAGCTATAGGTTTAGTTGTAGTATCCTGTTCAACCGACAGCGTTGATAATGACACCTCTGCTCAAAAACAAAATTATGAACTGAATACAAAAAATACAGATAGTATTCCTATCGTTAAAACTATTTTTGCTGGTGATGATGGTGTAATAAATCCAACCAAACCAAAATAACAATAGCATAAGTATTACAATTGTAAAAAAATAGTATTTTAGGGGAATGAAACACAACCGATTTTATTCCCTTTTTTTATTCCTCTTTTTTTTGATATGGATTACGTCCTGTGATCAAAAGAAAAGTGCCGTATCCGCGGAAAATTTGTTGGCGATTTCGAGAATAAATCATTGCTTAGAACGAGCAGAGTCAGATAGTTTATCCAATACGCAAAAGCTGGAATATCTTAATCAATCTCTAGCTTTGGCTAAAGAATCAAATATAGACTCCCTTATTTTAAAGACTTCTAATGAAAAGGCTGAGTTTTACAACTCCTGTTATCAAGATAGTGCTTTTGCTGTTTTAAAGGAATTCGAAAAAATGGCCAATGCTAAAAAAGACACCTTGTATATTGCCCATTCCCTATTAAATCTTGGGGAATATTATTCTGCTTTAAAACAAAACAAGACTGCTTTTAGTTATTTCAATAAATCAAATATTCAATTTAAAAACTGTAAAGACAGTAGTAATATAGTGTATTCCTTGCTGTTGATGTCAGGAATTTTAAAAGAAAAAAGCGATTATTATGATATGGAAGCCGTTAATACTGAGGCATTAAAATTCATTAGTCCTACTGATAAAAACTTAAAACACAATTACACTTGCGTTTATAATAACCTAGGAGTTGCTTTAAAACAAACCTTTGATTACGAAAAATCGCTACTGTATTACAAAAAATCCAGACAATATGCAGAAAGTGATTATGATAAAATGATTCTGGAAAATAACATTGCTGCAGTTTATACTTTGAACAATCAGCCTCAAAAAGCATTAGACATTTTATTACCCTTAGACCAATTAAAAAGCAAAGAAAAAAACGCGAAAATAAATTCCCTAATTTCAAACAATATAGGTTTGACATACCTAAAACTGAATGACTCCAAAAGCCTAGACTATTTTTTGAAAGGAGTAAACATTAGGAAAGCCGAAAATGACACCTATGGTTTAATAGCCTGTTACGCCCATTTGGCGAACTACTATAAAACCAATAAAAAACACTATTCCCCTTGCAAAAAAATATGCTCTAAAAAGTTACGAAGAGGCTACTAAATTGGATGTGGTTGAAGAAAGATTAGACGCATTAAAACTATTAGCTACCACAAGTTATGGGAAAGAATCGAGTGACTATTTAAAATTTTATTTCAAATTAAATGATAGTCTTTCATCCGAAAAACAAAAAAATAAAAATCAATTTGCCAAAATAAAATATGATTTTAGTGTCCAAATGGACCAAAATCAAAAATTAAAAACACAACAAATTGAAAAAAATTTAAAATTAGCCAATTCAAATAATCAAATATTACTATTACTAATTCTTGGACTGATAGGAATTGGAAGCACTATTTACAGATTAAATTATATAAAGCAAAAAAGCAAAAAAGAAATCCTCCAGGAAGGATATAACACCGAGACAAGAATTTCGAAACAACTGCATGACGAATTAGCAAACGATGTGTATCACACCATGACTTTTGCCGAAACACAAAATTTGGTCGATGAAAACAATAAAGAAATACTTCTGAACAATTTGGAGTTAATTTACAAACGTACTCGAAATATATCAAAAGAAAATAGTAGTATAGACACGGGAGTTAACTATGAATTACATCTAAAGGAAATGATTGCGGATTTCAGCAATAAGGAAGTAAATGTTTTGATTAATGGGATAGAATCAGTCCCTTTTCTTATGATGGAAAACAATAAAAAAATTATTATTTATCGCGTTTTACAAGAATTGCTAGTCAATATGAAAAAACACAGCCAATCTAGCTTTGTTGCCATTTCATTCAAAAAAACAGACCAAAATATCAATATAGAATACTCCGATAACGGTGTTGGAATAGTTGAGAATGAAATAATATTAAAAAACGGCCTTCAAAATGTGGAAAGCCGTATAGAATCGATTAAAGGAAGTATTAATTTTGACAATACATCAGGGAAAGGATTCAAAGTTAATTTCTCCACTCCTCTTTAAAATAGTTACTATGTTCCGAAAAGTAATCACAACAGATGATTTAGACTCAATTAATATTGCTGTAATTCATACCTTACAGGAATTGGGTATTCAAGAAGTTCAACATGCAAAATACTGTGACGAAACGTTTTTAAAAATAAAAAAAGCACAAATTGATGCTGAACCCTTTGATTTGCTTATTTCTGATTTATCATTCAAAAATGATCACCGCAATGAAAAATTACAATCTGGTGAAGAATTAATTCGCGCAGTAAAAGTCGCTCAGCCCAACCTGAAAGTTCTTGTTTATTCTATAGAAGATAAAACACATCGCTTAAAAAATCTAATCGAAAATGAAGGAATTAATGGCTATGTTCTAAAAGGGCGCAACAGTATTCCCGAACTCAAAAAAGCAATTCAGAGTATTTACTCCAATGACACAGTTTTCATTTCTCCTTCAATTGCAAATCAAATTGGTGACAAATCCATGCTTGAAATTGGAAACTATGACATTGAATTACTAAAAGCGCTGTCCAAAGGATTTACTCAGGATGAAATTGTTCATCAATTCAAGAATAATAAAATTGTTCCTTGCGGTTCCAGCAGTATTGAAAAACGCATCAACAAACTTAAGATTTTCTTTAGAGCAAATAATAATGCACATCTCATCACGATTACCAAGGATTTGGGATTAATTTGATGGAGATATAAAAAATGGAAAATGATTATTCTAATTGACCTTGGCGGAACATTAACAAATACTGACCATCCACAATTCAAAAGAATGAAAGATAGTTTGGATGAAATCATTCTTTCAACTATTCCCGTATTTGAAGGGGCTATTGAATTTGTGAATAACCAAAAAGTCTTGACAATAAAGTAATTATTTTCTCGGATTCCCACCCGAAGTATGTTAATAAGGTAGCAACTGAATTATTCAATTCAGAATTTATTTTCTTGGCCGACAAACCCAAGTAACGCTTCTATTTAGTTTAGAGCTATTTATTTAAAATAATTTGCATGAATTTTCAATAAAAAATTATGCAATTAAATATTAGTTACTACCTTTGCGCTTATGAATAAGCTACAAGAACTAAAAAAGCATTTAAAACGAGGAAGAGTATATCGTAGAGCTGATTTATCCAAATGGTCAAAATCTGTTGACCGTCACTTGGAAGAGTTAGTTAGATATGGTATACTAAAAAAGTTATCTCAAGGTTTATACTACTACCCCAAAATAACAGTCTTTGGAGAAGCTCCTCCAGAAGAAGAGGTATTAGTACGCTCTTTTCTCAAAGACAAACGTTTTTTAGTGACTTCTTTTAATGAATATAATGTGTTGGGTGTAGGAACTACTCAACTATATAATGGTAAAACAGTATACAATCATAAACGTCATGGGGATTTTGATCTTGGCGGCAGGATGTTTTCGTTTAGAGTAAAACCTCGTTTTCCAAGCAAAGCAACACCCGAATTTTTATTAGTTGATTTATTAAATAACATAGAGCAACTAGCTGAAGATTCGAATGAATTAGTATTAAAAGTTCGTTGTAAGGCAAAAACAATGAATACAAAAAAACTAAAAAAGTCACTTTTGGAATATGGTAGCATCAAAGCAAAAAAACTATTAGAACCCGTTATATAAAACAATATGTTTGACTACTTACACAACCATAAAAACTTTCGAGATTTGCTCCGAATTATTGGAAAAAGTGAATCAAGTATTTAAAATGTTTGGGCATACATTAGCGCCAATTAAGACTAGATAATTTTTCAAGAATAATAACGCCCTCGTGGATTCTCAAGACTAATTAAATATGTTAAAGTTGAACCAAAATTTTTCCATTTAAATTATTTTTTGTTCATTTACGTTAGTACAATTGATACGTATAAAAATTCTAGTTACCCTATTGGTTACCCTATGGTAAATCAAAATTTGGGAAGCCTTGAAAACACTGATAAAAATACAAGGGTTCGAGAACCTCTTTCTCCGCGGAAAGCCCCTCAAAGACGGGCTTTTTACATTTCAATACTTTCCTTATTTTTACAAGTCCCTATATTTAGCAGTACCTCATTTTCTTAAAAGAATTTTACTAACGGAGGATATTATATAACACTATACCAAAATAACATAAATAATAAACATCAAAAATAAAGTATTTGCTTTTGAATAATTTATATAAGATGCACTTGACGATATATAAGGAATCTTATCCCTTTTTTTTTACATAATATTTTTTCTTTTTTATCCACTTGATGCAATTCTATATTTTCCGTTGTTTAACCCTAAAACATCCCAAAGGTTACTATTTTTTTGAAAAAATAATTTTATGTTATTATAATATTTCAACTCTTTTTTTTAGAATTAATTAGCCCGGTGTAAAGCATGGAAAAATTCGTTTAATTAAATTATTTTAAGGCAAGTTTATTTTTTTTTAAATCTTTTGGGTGAATGAACCAAGCTAATCTTAATTGTGTTGGATAATTTTTGGAATTACTAAAACTTTTTATGATCTCAATTACTTCATTTCACTTTTTAGCAGTTTCTAATGCGTAGCTTTTTACAAAAACTTCTTGAACTACTTTTTGGTATTGCGTTTGCATAAATTACGACCCCAATTAATAAAGCGATAACCACTTATTTTCTTAGAATTTCCTTACGATTTTTGTTTTTAAAAGATTATAATTATAAGTGTAATTTGTTGGATTTATAGCTCTATTGTTTAGTGTCCACCACTGATTTTCTCATCAAAACTAATCCCTTGATTCCTTAAAATCTTAGCTACTTTCCAAGCATAAAAAGCCAAATAGGCGAAACAGGCCACCCCAACAATGTAGCTACTTTGAATGCCAATGCTATCGGAAACAAATCCTTGCAACCAGCTTATGATTCCACCACCCATAATCATCATGATTAAAAAACTACTTCCTTGGCTAGTATGTTTTCCCAAACCGCTTACAGCTAAAGTAAAAATACACGGCCATAGCGTACTACAAAATAAGCCAACACTTGTGAAAGCATAAACACTTATCATTCCGCTTGTTGCCATTCCTGTAAACAAGGCCACAATTCCTAATGCAGAAAAAATTAACAACATTCTAGCAGGATTTCCTTTACTTGCAATATCGGCAGCAATTAAAACTAAAATAATTAATCCATAAA
This sequence comes from Flavobacterium sp., assembly GCF_046155325.1. GTDB lineage: Bacteria > Bacteroidota > Bacteroidia > Flavobacteriales > Flavobacteriaceae > Flavobacterium. Next base: position 1,718 of record NZ_JBJXDQ010000101.1, on the reverse strand, counting down.
CATAGAAAGGAGTCAAGTCGTGTTTTGCAATGGCATTAACCAGCAAGAAAACACCGAAAGCTAAATAGGGAGCAATAAATCGAAGTACCTTCTGTGTAGTCATATTATCGGTAAAAGCTTCAACCGCTCCAGTCCAACGACCAATCATTAAACTCGCCCAATACAAGGAAATATAAGGAGCAATATCGCCAATGGAAAACCCTAATTTACTTTCCATATAAGCAGGTAAATTACTTGCGGTGGAAACCTCGACACCCACATAAAGAAAAATAGCTATCATTCCCATGAGCAGTTGAGGATATTGCAATGCCGAACTTTTTGAAGATGCTGATTCCTCTGCGGATTCTTCTATTGTTTCAGGATGTTCAGGTAATGAAGAAAATTTCAATAAAACAGCTACCAATAAAAAAGCCAATCCCAATATTAAATAAGGAATTTTAACGCTTTCGATGCTCATGTCCGTACTTCCGTTTGCAGCAGCTCCAAAAATTGCGAAACTCACAATTAGGGGACCAATGGTAGTTCCAAAATTATTGATTCCTCCTGCCAAAGTCAATCGTTGTGCACCTGTTTTTATGGGGCCTAATGCAATTGCCAATGGATTGGCAACCGTTTGTTGCAATGAAAATCCTAAACCAACAGTAAATAAACCGGCAAGCATTAAGGGATAAGAGCCCGAATTAGCTGCGGGATAAAACAATAAAGTTCCTAGGGCGGAGATTACTAATCCTAAAGCCAATGCGTTTTTATACCCTATTTTGTTTACTAAATCTTGTTTCATCAATAAAGAAATCCCCATGTATATCAAAGAACCTACAGTATAGGAAATATAAAAGGCGATGGATACAAATTGACTTTGACCTTGTGTTAAATCAAAAGCTTTTTTAAAGACAGGAATTAAAATGTCATTACTGGCGGCAACAAATCCCCAAAAAAAGAAGACGATTACTAAAGGGATAAATTGTCCCCATTTGGTTTGTGAATTTTCTGATTTCATAATTAAAATTGGTTAATGGTTATTTTATTAATTTCTTTTTTTTAGCTCCCACAATTTGCAAGTTAAACAAGTCCATAGTATTAAATTTATTATTTAAAACTGTAAATAAAGAAGCAGTATATTAATTATTAATTAATTTTTAATTAACAATGAAATTTTATTGCTTAAAATCATAAAAAAATTACGACTATGCGTTATTTTGAAATCAAAGACTTGGTAATCTCTTTTCGAACTCCAAAAGGAAAAATGATGTGTAAAAGTTTAATTGGTTTTATTTTTGGTTTAGTTAAATACGCTTATAATGGCAGTGCATTATGTTTTTTTATTCGTCTAATTTATTGTTATTTTTTTTTAAATGAAATTTGGACTTTATAATACATGAGTTTGGCATTATTTTATATTTCTAAATGGTATTTACTACCCGTTTATTTAGTCAGCTCTTAAAAAGGATTGACATATACGGCTAGAATCTTTATAAAAAAAGGCTGCCCTTTCGGACAGCCTTTCTTACAAAAAAACAACTAACTATGAAATTTTATTTCTTAATCACTTTAAGGGTTTTAGTATTTGCTCCTTGCTTCACAATAACATTGTAAGCACCGGCAGCTAATCTTGAACCTACTTGAACTGTATTAGAAGTTGCTTGACGGTTTTCGATCAAACGACCCATCATATCATACACTTTTACTGTAGCTCCTTTTCTTGAAGCTTGAATGGTGAA
>NZ_JBJXDQ010000100.1:0-7143 GCF_046155325.1 Flavobacterium sp. | reverse complement strand
TGATGCCTTAAAAACTAAAAATGTTTTTTGCGTTGGATTAAAAACCAAGATTTTATTGTCTGAAAGCGGTTTTAATGTAATTGTTTACACGGGTTATGCATCGGACTTGGCTGAAATTATCACTTTGATTTATGCCAATGAAAGCTATACCTTTTTTAGTGGAAATTTGAGAAAAGAAACTTTGCCAAAAGCATTAAAAGAAGCAAAAATTAAGTTTAATGAGATTCAGGTTTACGAAACTTCATTGACACCACAAAAAATAAAAGCTGCCGTTGAAGCAATTTTGTTTTTTAGTCCGTCGGGAGTTGAAAGTTATTTGAAAGAAAATACTATAAAAAAAGAACTTTGCTTTTGCATCGGTGAAACAACTGCGGATGCATTACCAAAAACAGTTAAGAATATAATTATTGCAGCCCAACCGTCAATTGAGGACGTGATTGAGGAATGTATTGAAGAGTATAAATAGGCCCCCTAACCCCCTAAGGGGGAATTCGGGAAGTTTATAAAGTTAAAAAGAATACTAAAATTTAGAAAGTTTAAAAGTTTTAATAAATTAATATAATGAACAATATAGATATTCAAATTCCCCCTTCGGGGGTTAGGGGGCTTAAGAACGACCTATTTTTAAAAGCATTACGAGGAGAAACAGTAGAGCGCCCACCAGTTTGGATGATGCGTCAAGCCGGAAGATATTTGCCAGAATTCATTGCGCTGCGTGATAAATATGATTTTTTTACGCGTTGCCAAACTCCAGAATTAGCAGCTGAAATTACCGTTCAACCCATTCGCAGGATTGGTCCTGATGTGGCGATTTTATTCTCGGATATTTTGGTTGTTCCGCAAGCAATGGGAATTGAAGTTTTGATGAAAGAAAATTTCGGTCCGTTTTTACCCAATCCAATTCGTACTATTCAGGATGTCGAAAAAGTAATTGTTCCTAATATTCAAGAAACTTTGGGTTATGTAATGGACGCTATAAAATTGACCAAAGAAATGTTGAACGATGAGGTGCCGTTAATTGGTTTCGCGGGTTCGCCTTGGACAATTTTCTGTTATGCTGTGGAAGGAAAAGGATCAAAAAGTTTCGATACCGCCAAAGGATTTTGTTTTTCAAATCCAGTTGCAGCACACGTATTATTGCAAAAAATTACTGATACAACCATTTTATATTTGAAAGAAAAAGTAAAAGCAGGTGTAGATGCCGTTCAGATTTTCGACTCTTGGGGAGGAATGCTTTCGCCAGTTGATTATCAAGAATTCTCTTGGAAATACATCAATCAAATCGTGGAAGCTTTGGCTTATGAAACCGAAACTAAAAATACTTTTTCCGATGAAAAAAAATCGGTTCTTGGCGACCTTGGGCAAACAACTGAAAAGTCGACAAAAACGCACGTTATTGTTTTCGGAAAAGGATGTTGGTTTGCCTTGGGAGAAATGGGAAAAAGTAGGGCTTCGGCATTAGGCGTTGATTGGACCTGTTCGCCAAGAAATGCACGTTATTTATCAGGTGGAAACATCACATTGCAAGGAAATTTTGATCCAAGTCGTTTGCTTTCGCCAATTCCTGTTATCAAGAAAATGGTTCACGAAATGATTGACGAATTCGGAAAAGACAAATATATTGCCAATTTAGGTCACGGTATTTTACCAAATATTCCGGTGGATCACGCTAAGGCGTTTGTGGATGCAGTGAAGGAGTATGGAAAAAAGTAGGTAGTTAACCGAATCTCCTGCAAGGTTTTTTTCAAACCTTGTAGGTATGTTAGGAAGCCATTATCTTTACAGGAATACCTACAAGGTTTAAAAAAAACCTTGCAGGAGGAAAACCTAATTATTGGAACTATGAAATTAGAAGTTTTAGAAAAAGATGGTTATTATCACATTTATAACAGGGGAATAAATGGGTGCTTAATCTTTGAAAATGACGAAAATAAAAACTTCTTTCTGAAACAATTTTCAAAATATTTATCAGAAACAATTTCAATATTTGCCTTTTGTTTGATGGACAATCATTTTCATTTGGTTATTCGAATAAATGAGGATGAAAAAATAGTGACACAAGGGTTTTCTAATTTTTTTAATTCTTATGCAAAAGCATTTAACAAGAGGAATGGCAGAACTGGAAGTCTTTTTGAAAAACATTTCAAAAGAATAAAATTGAATGATGAAGAATATTTGAAACAACTAATATTGTATGTTCACTTGAATCCAAAGCATCATTTAGATTTAAAATTCGAGGAGTATAAGTATTCATCTTATCAGGCTTTCATTTCAAATAAGGAAACAAAAATAGAGAGAGAAGAAGTATTGAAATTATTTGGCGGAATAGAAAATTTCATTTCTTCTCACAATCAGAAAAATGATTTTTTATCAGAAAAACATACATTTGAGTAAAGTTTTGTTATCCTGCAAGGTTTTCAAAACCTTGTAGGTATTAATTAGAAAAGTCATAAATAAAAAGTAACATTTTTTGAAAAAAGAGATAGATATTACTAAATTAAATTTAAAAGAACATTTGTTTTATGCCTATGCTAATTTGGCAATGGCACACGCTGCTGTTGAAAACAATCAAACAAGGTTTGATAAATTAATTATGCAATTAGAGCTAAACTATATAAAGGGCTTTTAACTGGCAAAATGAATATCAGGACACTTTTGACGATGAAAAAATTAAATTATCAATCGGAGCAAAGTATAATTATTGCAACTCAACAGAAAAACTTGCTTTAGACCACATTTTAGCGCAAAAAATAGGAGGAAAAGACAATGGGGATAATTTAGTTTATGCTTGTAAAAGTTGTAACAGCTCAAAGGGTAAAAAGGATTTGATGGAATGGATGTTTTTTCGTGGGGATGATTTTTTATCACTTATGATTATTAGGCGATATCTAAAATTAGCGATTAATAATTGTATAGAAAACAACTTAATGGATTTAAAAATATCGGAAATTGAAATGGATAAAGTTCCATATAAATTGTTATTAATTCCAGTAAAATATCCTACACCTGATAAGCTAAGATTGATTTAATAAATACCTACAAGGTTTGAAAAAAACCTTGCAGGATAGAAAAAGCAAAATGAAAAATAAATTCTACCAATACATACAAAATCTTCAAGACCAAATCTGCGCAGGATTGGAAGCTGTTGATGGTACAACCAAATTTCGTGAGGATATTTGGGACAGGCCTGAAGGTGGTGGCGGAAGAACACGCGTAATAGAAAGCGGTCCCGAAGGTTCGGGAGTTTTCGAAAAAGGCGGTGTGAATATTTCAGCTGTGCACGGAAAATTACCTGAAGCTATGCAGAAAATGTTTGGGGTTGGAGAAGCTGATTTTTTTGCCTGTGGATTAAGTTTAGTTTTGCATCCAAAAAATCCAATGGTGCCAACCGTTCACGCGAATTGGCGCTATTTCGAAATGTATCCTTTAAACGATTCGGGGGAAACTCCCCCTTCGGGGGCTGGGGGGCTATCGTGGTTTGGTGGCGGTCAAGATTTAACGCCTTATTATTTGTTTGAAGAAGATGCAATACATTTTCATCAAACCTGTAAAACTGCTTGTGACAAGCATAATCAAGATTTTTATCCAAAATATAAAAAACAATGCGACGACTATTTTTGGAATGCACATCGCAATGAAGCCCGTGGAATTGGTGGATTATTTTTCGATTATTGCAAAGCAAATGAAGATATGTCTATGGAAAATTGGTTTAGTTTTGTATCTGAAGTGGGCAATAGTTTTCTGGAAGCCTACGTTCCAATTGTCGAAAAAAGAAAAAATTTAGATTACACAGCCGCACAACGTACGTGGCAAGAAATTCGTCGTGGAAGATATGTCGAATTCAATTTGGTTCACGACAAAGGCACCCTTTTCGGACTTAAAACCAATGGTCGAATTGAAAGCATTTTGATGAGTTTGCCGCCACACGTTCAGTGGGTTTACGACCATCATCCTGAAAAAGGAAGTGAAGAAGAAAAATTAATTGAAGTATTAGAGAATCCAAGAGAATGGCTAGCCCCCTAACCCCCGAAGGGGGGACTTCGCAAGAAGAAATAGGAGTCTAAAAATAATAAAAATAATGTATTAACTAAAAACCTATTGACCCCTGATAGGAATTCCCCCTTTGGGGATAGGGGGCTAATATATGTTTCCATTACAAAGAGGCCGCAGATTAAGAGTAAACGAATCTATTAGAAGTTTAGTTCGTGAAACGACATTAAGTCCATCCGATTTTATGTTTCCAATGTTCATCGCAGAAGGCGAAAACTATAAAGTAGAAATTTCTTCAATGCCAGGAATTTTTCGTCGTTCTATCGATTTAACAGTCGAAGAAATTAAAGAATTGTTCGCTTTAGGAATCCGTGCCGTAAACATTTATGTAAAAGTGGACGAATCCTTAAAAGATAACACTGGAAAAGAAGCTTGGAATCCTGATGGATTAATGCAACGCGCCATCAAATCTATCAAAGCGGCTTGTCCTGAAATGATTGTTATGCCTGATGTGGCATTGGATCCGTATTCTATTTATGGTCACGACGGAATCATCGAAAACGGCGATATTGCCAACGATGCAACCAACGAAGCTTTAGTAAAAATGGCAGTTTCTCACGCTCAAGCGGGTGCCGATTTTGTAGCACCAAGCGATATGATGGACGGTCGTGTTTTGCGTTTGCGTCAAGGATTAGATGCCGCAGGATTTCAAAATGTGGGCATTATGAGTTATTCGGCTAAATATGCTTCGGCATTTTACGGGCCATTTCGTGATGCTTTAGACAGTGCGCCTGTCGATAATGCTGATATTCCAAAAGACAAAAAAACCTATCAAATGGATTATGCCAATCGCATCGAAGCTATCAAAGAAGCCTTAATGGATGTTGAGGAAGGTGCCGATATGGTGATGGTAAAACCCGGAATTGCGTATCTTGACATTGTTCGCGAAGTCAAAAATGCGGTGAATGTTCCCGTAACCGTTTTCCACGTTTCGGGCGAATATGCAATGATTAAAGCTGCTGCCGAAAGAGGATGGCTCGACAATGACGCTATTATGATGGAGCAATTAATGTGCATCAAAAGAGCCGGAGCAAGTTTAATTTCGACTTATTTTGCCAAAGAAGCGGCGATACTTTTGAAAAAATAAATGATGAGAAACCTCCTTTTTTTTGCGGTCATTTCCTTAAGTCTTTTGTCATGTAAAAAGGAAAGTTCAGAATCCTTTGGCAAAATCGAAAAACAAGCTGAGACTCAAGATCCAGTTACATTAGGAACCGAAATTTTTGAAGGGAAAGGAGCTTGTATTACCTGTCATAAAGCAAATGAAAAACAAGTTGGTCCGAGTGTTTATGAAATTGCCAAAATCTACAAAGACAAAAATGGCGATATGATTTCTTTTCTTAAAGGAGAGGCTGAACCACTTGTAGATCCATCGCAATATGATGTTATGAAAGTAAATTTGCAATTAACAAAGACTTTTTCTTACGAGGAACTAAAAGCTTTAGAAGCATATTTTTATACCACATTAAAATAATTGTCAATTTCAAAAGACGCTAAACTCTTGAGTTGTTTTTTGTTACTTTTATAAAACGGAAACTTTTTGCTTCAAAACACCACTATGAATTGCCAAAATTATTAGTGATGAAAACGGAATTTCATTAATTTTAGTTATTGACGAAGGAGAAGTTTTTGTTACAATTCCAATAATTTTACAAGAAGTTGTTTCTCAAAAGAATGACTATTTTGATGGAAAAAGAACCGATTTCATTTTCAAATTAAATCTATCTGGAACCGAATTTGAACAGAAAGTTTGGAAATGGCCACTCGAAATTCCTTTTGGAAAAACCATGTCTTATCTCGAATTGTCAAAAAAAACAGGAGAAATCAAAGTCATTCGAGCGGTGGCCTCTGCCAATGGGAAAAACCCACTCTGGATTGTGTTCCTTGTCATAGAGTTATCGGCACTGATGGTTCGCTCACGGGTTATGCTGGAGGATTGTGGCATAAAAAATGGTTGATCGAACACGAAAATCCTAGTATGCAAGGAAGTTTGTTTTGAGATAGATTGTCACGAATTCACAAATTTCCTGTTTTTTTATTATCCCCTCATCTATTTTTCTTTAAATTCGTGAATTCGTGGCTCAAAATTTAAATTATGATAGAAAAAATAAACCTCAACAACATTCTATTTCTAGACATCGAAACTGTTCCTGAAGAAGCCAATTTTAATTCTTTGGACGATGAAATGCAATCGCTTTGGGAACACAAAACGCAATATCAGCGAAAGGAAGACATCACGGCTGAGGATTTTTATGAACGTGCCGGAATTTGGGCTGAGTTTGGTAAAATTGTCTGTATTTCGGTGGGCTATTTTGTAAATAAAGGCGATATCAGGAATTTTCGAGTGACTTCGTTTTTTGGAGAAGAGAAGAAAATTTTGACCGATTTTAATACCCTTTTAAACAATTATTTTAATCAACCGCAACACGTTTTGTGTGGTCATAATGCCAAAGAATTTGATATTCCGTTTCTGGCTCGGCGTATGATAATTAACCAAATTGCCATTCCCAATAAACTCAATCTCTTTGGAAAAAAACCATGGGAAATTCCGCACTTGGATACTTTAGAGTTATGGAAATTTGGCGATTACAAGCATTATACCTCTTTGAAATTAATGTGCAAAGTGCTCGGAATTCCTTCTTCAAAAGGTGATATCGATGGAAGTCAGGTGGGTCATGTTTTCTATGTTGAAAAAGACATTGACCGCATTGTAACCTATTGCGAAAAGGACACGATTGCTGTGGCGCAGATTTTCTTGCGTTTGCGAAGAGAAGAGTTGTTGATTGAGGAGGAAATTATTCATGTTTAAATTGAATTAGCCTCATATTTGACGTATTTAACTGATTTACAATGATTTACAATGATTTACAATGATTTTATTGGGTAATTTGTAGTTAAAATTTTCTTTGTTTCCCCCTTCTAAGGGTTCTTTGTGTAACCTTTTGTGAATTTTGCAGTTAAATAATTACATTTACAAAAATTAGAAATTATGGTATTAAGTAGATTTTGGTTGGTTATTTTTATTTCGTCTATCCTGTTTGTCATGATCAGTTTGTTTTCGGGCAAAAATTATACAATAGATCATGTTTTGAA
>NZ_JBJXDQ010000099.1:0-20477 GCF_046155325.1 Flavobacterium sp. | reverse complement strand
AACTTGACCTGTCGTTCCACCACTAGCCACGCCGTGTCCTATTTGTCCAAGTTCAGAAATAGTTTCCTCTTGAATTATAACCTCTTGAACTATATTACTAGAGTAATCAATTATAGTCTGTTCTATTGTTTCTGTTATCATACCGTTACTGTTACTGTTTGAATTATTCTAAAACCTTTAATAGAACTAACTAACCTCGTGTTGTTTGGAAAAATAACCTTATAATCAAACACATAATTGTTAGATGGATAGTTCATATCTATAACGGGCATATAAACGAATTTACCTAATGTTGCATTAGGCATAGTAATTGAACTATCACTTGTTTTAAATTCAAATACTGCACCGCCTTTAGGGGTTGTTTTAAATTGTGAAACAATAGTTGCGCCTGTTAAGTCAATAGGTTCTTGAACACCACTGTTTGGGGCTGTTTCTCTTGTTAAAGTCACCTCAAATCCGTTCCAAGTTTGCCCTTTTTTGTGGTCTGCTATATTTGCCATTTTTTATTTTGTTAAGTTATCCAATTCGTACCGTTAAAAAACTATTTTCAAATTTCCTGAACTGTCTTTATAAAATGAATTTACAGGTAAACCTGCACTTACAGCTGCCGCATTGTCCGCATAAGTATTCATTATGTAAACAAAATATCCGTTTTCGTCTATATAACCTCGTGTTGTTAAAGATTGCATAGCGGTACCCGAAGCTGTTTTTTGACCTGTATTAAATTCTATTCGAGATTGACCTGCTCCCTTACCAGTACCAGCCTCAAGTTTTAATATACCTCCGTTTAAGTCAGGAGTTCCTAACACAGCTGTTGAAAGTTGATATTGGATACTGCCTTGATTAGTCCCTCTTGTGAAAATAATTCGGTTATCTAAATCTATTGCGATTCCAGTTAAAAAGCTCATACCAGTTAAGTTTTTTTCAACAACGTAAACTGTTGAATTATAAGCGAGAGAGTAAAGCGTAGTGGTTGTTGCGGAATATATTTTATTATTAGAATCACAAGCTAAATAATCGCCAAGCATTATAGTATTTGTGTTTGAAAAAGTACCTGTGCCTCCTGTTTGTTTCCATAAATACCCATTAATTAAAGTGTAAATATTTCCAAAAGAATCTTCACATATTTTTCCAGCGGTAATGCTTCCAGATTGTATTGATGTAAAACTTACTCCGTTATTTGTGCTAAAATTTATATTTCCGTTAAAACTAGCATATAATTTATTAGAAAGTTTAGATGCAAAAATACCCGACACAGCATATCCTGAAGCTCCAGCTAATATTACTGCATTTCTATACAATACATTAGTCCCTTGAAAAATTTGATAAATTGAATTATCATATCCTATAGCTATTTCTTGACTGTAAATTATAGAAGCTGGAGTTGAAACGACTGTTATGTTATTTGTTCCGTGAACTATTTTTTTAACACCTACGCTAAAATCATTAAAAAAGACATCCCCATTTATATCAGTGGCATTTCCCCAACCGCCATAAATAGTGGAGGATATAGCGGTTACGTTAGGATTCAATATATAATTAACTGTACTTCCTGCATTTACTTTAAAATTTTTACCAATAGTAGTTGATTCAGAATTTTCAACCCCTATTTCTTTATCAGAACTATTGCTTAAAGTAATATCTTTAGTAGGTGTATTTACAGTTCCAATACCTATAAAAGTACCGTTGTCGAATATTCGAGATATTCCAATCGTAGACGCTGTTAAGAATTTTGATAAAAAATTTGCAGTTCCTGATGGCGTATTCATTTTTCCCGAAACTGCATTAGTTGTAGCGGTTGAAACAAAAGCAGTTGTGGCTACTTGTGTGTTATTTGTTCCTGCCGTTGCTGTTGGTGCTAATGGAGTACCTGTAAAAGTAGGACTTGATAATGGTGCTTTTAAAGCTAAATCAGTTGTTAAGTTTGTTATTTTTGCTTGTCCTAGTGTTGGAATATCTGATTCAATTAAATCTGTTCCTGCCGTAACTAATCCTTTTGAATCGTAAGTTATTTTAGTTTTTGTCGCTCCTGTAATAGCTGTATTTGGCACAACTCCAACATTTGCCCCTGTTGATATTCCTGATAATTTAGATTTCTCCGCACTTGTATAATCATTCAAAGAAAACCCTGCATTTGTACCGTTTCCTAATCCAATTACAGCTGGTGTTCCCGTGCTAGATTCAATAGAAACATTTGTAGGCGTTCTAGTAGCGGACAAATCAGTTAACCCATCAATATCTATTACATTAATGTTTTTTCTAATGACCTCAAAATAAAAATCATTTATAACTATCGTACCGTCTCTATCTGAAACTATATACACATCAGCGTAATAGTCTTTCATTAATTGATTTTCAATATCAAAACTTAAAACGCCTGATTCATTTAAAATCCCTGTTGTTTTTTTATGTGAATCAGTCATATATCTAGTGAACTCACTTCCACTTCCTACACCAAAAACAATATAATAAGAATACGTTTGATTTGCTCCTGTAGTTGTAAACTTAGCGTCTAGTCTAAAAGTAACCAAATCCCCAATAGATAAATCCCCAAAATAAAGACTACCTGTATTACTAAGCATAATAGGCACTCCATAAGGCGCATTAGAGATATTTGTTCCATCACCTGCCCCATCATTAGTAAGTTTCTTAGGAACATTAGCAATAACCGTGAAAGGCGTTGTTTGCGTTGCTAAATCTGCGTAATGAAACGAGCCTATTGAATTTAAATAAGGTTGTGGTATTGTTATTTTATCTTCTAAAGCTACATTTCCATCATTATCGGTAACAAGCATTTTATTTGGAATACCTACATCATAAGTGTCCTCTAAATCCGTTATAGTACGATAGTTGTATACATCGTAAGTTTCAAGCTTTTGTTCGCTCTCGTTTACTCTAACGCCTTTACCATCTTGACCGAAATACTGAAATGTATCTAATAAATCATCAAATCGAGTTGCACCACTTCCACCACCCGTTCCAAGTCGCCAATCAAAGAATCCTATATCAATTAATTTAACTAAAAAATCATCAATATCACTAAAGGTAAACGTGCCACTTGCTATCAAAGTAATATCAAATACACTTATGTTTTGCTTTTTAACAAGATTTGCTCCAGTAGAATTGTTAATAGTTACTAGATTATTCTTTCCAAAAGCATCATTAAACATATTACGGATTTTATCTTGAACTACACCATCAATCGTTAGTGTGAATCCATAATATCCTCCTGTTTCTTTCTCAATTAAAAGTGTATTCGCCATAATTTATTTTTTAATCGTAACCTATGAATACTGTTTCTAAAACCACTATATAAGGTTGCATATTTTTATCCGTACCTGAAACACCTGTAGTTGAAGATGTGTAAACTTCATCAGCACCCCCATTAGCTTGGTCAAACAAACCTATAACACCAGCTCCGTTTGTGTGTCTTTTTATAGCAGTTGTATGGCTGTGCGCCACTACTACCGCATCTTTACTACCGCCTGTCGCTCCCATAGTAGGGTAATTTGTAGGGTCGTAGTTTATATTAACTCTTCCTTGTGAATTTCTTGTTCCGTTTTGACTATTTCTCAAAGCCCACCCTTCCTCTTCGTTAATTCCTAAGCCTGTTCCGTCAAAATTAGCTACAATATAAGCGTTTGTAACATCTTTTTGTCGTATAGTTCCAATCTGAACTGGGTAGTTTACCATTTCGGTTAATAGCGTTCTAATTTCTAAAGCTGTATTTGGACTTCCTGTAGTAATTCCATTTATCAAAGCTAATATTTCTGTTCTTGTTGCCATAATTTTATATTAAGGTGTGTAAATTTTCCAATCTGTACTTAACCAATCTGTACCTAACCAATCCCCTTTACTTGGTTGTGGTTCGCTATAAATATCCCATTTTTTAGGACTTATTAAAAAATCTATTTGTCCAAAGTTTTGCGATGCTGATAATTCGGGCATTTTAGGAGTTTCGTATAAACTCGCTCTAATTCCATCAACATACATAAAAGGACTTGATAATATATCCATTAACAAATCTAAATTTTCTAAAGGCATTATTTCCGTATAATGCTTTTCTAATTTATTTAATTTTTGCGAAACCGAAACAGTTGTACTTGTTGAAGTTTCGTAATATTGTGTTAATTCCTCACTTCTTTGTATTTGTCTAAAGTAGCTTTGCATACCGATAGACTGCATCACATCATTTTTTTTTGTTTTATAATGAAATTGTGTCGTTCTTTCTTTTTTATAATCTGTTATCATAAAAGGATTTGAGTAAAACGTTTCCCCAAATGTCTGCTCTACTTCCAAATAAATACAATCGTAACCAAAATCAACTTCTACATTTTGTAAACTCCAATATATTTGCGGACTTCCATCATCACTATTTGTAAGGCTTTCTACATTAAACGAATCCGTTATGTCTGTTTTTGCCCCACTTTTCAAACTTACTGCATAAACTGTCCAATTCTCTAAATTTATTCCATCTTCAATATCGGTTACTTGAACATATTTAGTGTTGTTATTCGGTAAAAGCTGAACTCCTTTAAAGCTATAAAAATGGTTCATAGGACTATCCCTAAAAGACAATGCTTCTTCTAATGTTCTTTTTAAACTGATTAAAGGCTCTACCATTGGTTTTAAACAAAAAAATGCAACCCTTTTTTGGAGTTGCATTACATTCAGTACAAATATATAATTTTTTTACATATAAAATTTATCTTATGGAATTAATTTTAACCATTCTTTTAATTGTGCCACAGAAATAGGTTTAGCACCGTTTATAGAAACTTCGTTCCACCATACAGGATTATACAATCTAAATCTATTAGAATCATACAAAGTCAATTTATCGTCCACTATATCCCAAGTGATATTCATTATTCTAGTTTCATTATTTACCAAAGTGAATAGATTTGATGTGTCGATAGTCATATAAGTAGGTTCGTATTTTTCTTCGCCTTTTATAGTCAATTCTTTTTTCTCAACTCCCCACTTAATATCGATAGGATAAACTCTTATTACTTTTTTGTTGTTGTCAATGAATCTTATAAAACCTCGTTTTGTTCTAATTTGCTTAATCAATTCTACATAATCTTCAAACTCTACATTAGCGAATATAAGTTGATTGTATAAAAAAGGCGATAAAATAGGTTTTATTGAACTCGTGTCAAAATCTTCTGCTTCAATAATAGTTTTACCTTGATACACAGTCGTGCAATTTGGATTATTTTTGTACCAACTATTAATCACTTTTCTGTCTTTCCAATATAAATTACACGTTGCTATATACTCTTTCCAATAATTATAAATATTTCTGCCTATTGAATATCTTAAATTAGAATAACTTTCATTTGCTTGTAGATTAAAAGCGGTTATCCCTTGATTTGTGTAATTTGTAAAAGGAATGAAATCTTTGTCAAGTGTATATGAATATGATGTACTTCTAATTCCGTCATTATTTGCCCCTAAATCCGCACCGCTATTTTTTGTTAGTTTTATTTCGCTATTTGAAACCTCATAAATAGTGTATTCTCTTGTGTTGTTATCGGGTGCTTTTATGTTAAATATTCCGCCAATAGTCATTCCCATTGATTTAAAGTTAACATCGCCTTTTGTTTTTAAAGATAATTGAGTAATAGAAATAAAGGTGTGCTGTAATTCCGTAACCTCATCAAAAGCAACATCATCTAATGTGTTTATTGAATCTATAATAAATACATCATCATCATTTTGCGAAGCTGTACTTTCTGAAATTTCAAGCGATTTTCGTCTGTTTTCTTCAATCAAAAACGCATCTCTACACCATTCAACCGAAATTTCTTTTTTATTCTCTACACGCTTATTATAGAAAGTCATTTTGCTTTCTCCGTGAATAACATCGGCACTATTAATCTCTTCTTTTTCTTTAAGGGATTGGAATCTTTTATACATATACCAAAATTCATTTACTGTGAATCTTGGATTTGCGGTTTTGTTCATTTCTGAAAACTGTGTATTGTCAAAAAAACCACACTCGGTATCGGTGTAAAAATCTTTTTCGCTCCCAAAAAATATCCTGCCATCGTGAGAAATTTCACAATCACAATTCAACTCCATTAAAGAATCATCAATATCTTTTAGGCTAATCTTAAATCCATTTGCGGTTATGTTTCTTGAAAAGTTACCGTTAAATAATCGGTTATCGTAAAACTCCCCATCCATATCAAATCTTGGAGCGTAAACATCTAATCCTGAAATAGACTTCACTACTTGTCGCATTACGTCTATAAGTCTAAATGTAGGGGTTACAGAGTTGTAAGCATAAGTAGTTGCTGAAATAGAAACATCACCGCTTTCTATTTCAAAAGCAGGATTATTATAAAAATTCACATTATCTTTAATATGAAATGAATAAATGTATAACCAAATACTATCTCCTCGTTTCATATCTCCTATCTCAAAATCTCCAGAAAAATCAATAGAAATATCATTAGCTGTAAAATTTACACTTTTTAAATTAACTAAAGTAGCATTGTTTATGTTTTGACCATAAAGCATATTTACTTGTAAATTCTTTCCTTGATAAAAATCAGAATTAAAAACCTTATATATTCTAACTTTAAGGTTTTCTATTTTTAAATTAACTTTTTTCGCACTGTCATTCAATGTGATTATTTTAAAATCATCTACATTTTCTGAAACTTCTAAATAAGGTATAAAATTATTTTGTAAATCACTTTTAACGACACTTTGAGTTATGTTAAAATAATTATTTACATAAATATACTTTTTATTATCTACTATTCTTTTTGATGGATTATTCCAACTACTCACTTGATAAATAGGCTTGTTCAATAAAAGCATATTTTTAGGCTCGATAGCATCAATAGCATCTTTATCAACGTTTACAACACTCATTAAATCAACTTTCGTTTCTCTTCTTCTGTTGATTATTTGATAGTCCGCATCTTGAATTACTTTACATTTAAAGTATTGAAAATCGTCTGTTGTAGCGGTTGCAAAGTCTAATTCTCCTACTATATTTTCAATTCCTGAAACTTCAATAATAAGATTTACCTTTGCTTCAAAGCCAAACTTATGATTATAGTAAAGTAATTTATCTATGTAATGCTCCCGATAATAACTAAATTCAAAGTTTTCTTCGCCACCCGCAAAAGAAATATCCCTGCCGTACCCTTTGTCTTTTTGTTTAAGTTCAAAAAAAGTATTGCTGTAACCAATAGGCTCATCTATTTGAACTTTGCCGTAACCGTCTGAAATAAAATCTAAGTAAAATTTTTCTTTTGCCATTATACTCTTATTCCTCGACCGCTTACACGGTTATTGTTAGTAATAGTTCTACTGTGTCCGTTTGAAATAACTCTTTTAAATCCATCGCCATCTATAATAGTGCTTTCTTGCGACATACTTCCTAAAGTTTTCATCATTACTTCTTCTATTTCAGCCTTTGTAATTCCTGAATTAAAGACTATTTGCGGTGTGTTTCCAATACCATTATCCATCATTATTGAGTTCAACTCATTATTGAACATCAATTTTTTGGTTTGTTCTGATGTATATACCTTATCGCCTTTCTCCATCATCGTTAATTTCGCCCCTTTATTATCTCCAAAATCTTTAATATGTCCTGCTTTATCGGTTACAATTTCAGCTCCACGCTCATTCGTCCACGCTAATCCTGCTTCTGCACTATCCGTTCCTTTCCAATATTCAGGTATTTTTTGTGATGCAACAATTGCTATTTGAGCAGCACCTAAAGCACCTACAATAGCAGTTAATGGTATTCCAAAAAATCCCGTTTTACCAACAGTTGCGGCTATGGCTTGTGCTGTATCGATAGCAATGTTTACAATAGCCATTTTTTGCTTGGCTTTAAACTCTCTTACTGCTATTTCTTTTCTTCTTTTTTCATAATCTTCTTCAATTTTCTTTTTTGCTGAATCACTATCCCCAGCGAATTTTAACCTTACTTCTTTTTGTTTTTCTAAACGGGCATATTCTTGGTCAAAATTTTCTTGTGAAGCATTAGAAATAAAATTAAACATTTCTTGTGCGCTCTCTGCTATCGCTTGAAAAGTAGCTATTTGTTTTTCTTTTGAACCGTCCGCCATTTGATTTAGCTTATCAAACATTGTTCGACCATCTTCGTCCATTTTAAGGAAAAAATCAGCTGTTTCATCAAAACCTAAATTATGCCCTAACTCAACTTGAAAAGAAGCTATGTAATTTTTAATATCTTCTTTTGATTTGTCTAATAATTTTGCTATTCTTTCTAATTCCTTTTCTTGTTCTGGAGTAAGTTTAAATTTATCCATTGATTTTTCAAAAGCATCGCCCTCTATTTTTGCCGTATCATTTAATGATTTAAAAAATGTTTCGTATGTTTTTATATTCCTATCAGCACTTGACTGCAAAGCATCGGCTGTACTTTTTGCAAACTCATTATCGATAACTGTCATTAGGTTTTCTCCTTGTTTTGGAGTTAACTTTCTATCTTTAATCTCTTTTTCGGCAAGTCTTTTCTTTTCTTTATAAACTAATTCCGCAATTGCAATTTCAGATTGAGCAAGTTTCATTGAATATTTTATATTCTCATCTGTTCCAAACTTAAAAATACTTATTTCTTCTTGATTAAAATTCTTTTCGTTTTTTAAATGGTCTGATAACGATTCTTTTCTTAAAGTTAAATTAGAAAGTTCAGCATCGTATTGGTCTTTAAGTAATTGCTCTCTTTCTTTGGCAAAGTCTTTTTCGGCTTTTAATCTTGCTTTTTGTTCTTCTTTTGTTTCTCCATTAGGCGGTGGGGTTGTTTTTACTATTTCTTTATAGTTTATTGCTGATTTTGAAACTGATTCATAAAAACCTAATAATCTATTGGCTTCTTCTATGTCTTTATTTATAAAACTAATACCTCTCCCTCCTTTACCCCCTAATAACGTAGAATAATTATCAGATTCGGCTTTTAATTCGTTTAGTCTTTTTTGTTGTATAATTATATTTTTATACGCATCTTTTCTTAAAGTTAAATTAACTTCTTCAGCAGTTCCAGTTCCTATTTTTTGGTGTAACCTTCTTAATTTTTCTGAATTTTTTTCGCCTTCTTGAGATAAATCATAACCTGCTTTTATAAGATTTTCTGTTTCTTTAATTTCCTTTCTTATATTTTCTCTTTGTTTTTGAGTTAGTTTATCTCCTACTAATTCATCAAACTGTTTCTTATATGAATTAGAGCCTTGAACATTTCCTTTTTCTCTTGCTTGTTTAAATAAATCTGCTTTTTCTGTATTAAGTCTTTTTATTTGTTTAATAGCGTCTGTTGCCCCGTCAATTATCAACCTAAAGAATTGGCTAATACCCCCCGTTTCACTCTCATTCATAGACTTTACTAAATCAGTCCAAGAATTTTGTAGTCTATTTTGACTAGCCTGTAAAGTATCAACTTTATCTAGCATTTCAATTCCGTAAATCTTATTTAAGTTTTTAACGATTAAAGGAACGTATGTAGCACTATCCAAAGCTCCTTTTTTCATTGCTTCGTATAGTCCTTTTTCTGCTTCCTGAATGGTTTTTATTTGTGGGTGCAGTTCTTGATACGCCATCGCTGCAGCTTTGATTGCTCCAGGCATTGCATTACCTAACTGTTTCTTTAATTCTTCCGCAGTTACATTACCTTTTGACATCATTTGGTCAATAGCGTAGAAAGCATCTTTTTGTTTTTCTAAACTTAATCCCATTACAGAACCCGCTTTTGCAATTCCCTCAAAAGTTGTTTTAATTGATTCTTGCGAAAGTAAGCCTTTAGAAGCTGTGTAAAATTGAGTATATTGTTGTGTAAGTGATTTTACTTCTAATCCCCATTTTTCTGAAACTTGTTGAACGAAACTTTGATTTTCTGCATATTCTTTGTTTGTTCCAGAAACCATTTTTAAAGCCAAATTAAGACTTTGTAATTCTTTTGTAGTGTTATATATACTTTTACCTATATCCATTGCTAAGTAGATACCTGTACCTACCCCAAAAGCAGTCATTAAATTACCTACACTTGATGCAAGTCCATTTATTTTACGATTAGCATCACTAAATCTGCCTACTGCTTTATCCGCAGAAGCTACTTTTTTGTTTAGTATGTCAAACTCTTTTTGTGCTTTTCGTATTTCAGCAGTTGATGCTTGTTCACTTGCTATTAAATCTTGAAGTTTGTTTTTAGCTTTTTCTCTTCTTGTTGTTAATTCAACGTAAGCACGACTTAGTTTTTCGTTTGCTAAAACAGATTGTTGTGTTGCTTTTAAATCAGAAATCTTTTGCGACATTCCGGGTATAACAGAACTTGCACCTGTTCTGCTCCATTTAGCTTCTTGTTCCGCTTGTTGTTGCTGTTGTTTTCCTAAAGAATAAATCAATGATTGTTTTGCTTTGATTTGTTTTAATTCTTCTTGGTATTTATGCAACATTGCTTTTTCAGCACCAGCAGTTAATGTTGCTTCTTCTGAATATCGCTGTTTATTTAAAGACGATATTAATGAAAGCCTTGCTTTTGCTTCCGATATTTTCGATTGTGTTAATGCCTTTTCTGCCTTTAGTTCATTTTGTGTTTGAAAAACTATTGCCTTATCGTGGTCTGCTATTAGTTTTGCTTCTTCTTGATAGCGTTGTTTATTAAGAGATGTAATCGTAAGTAAACGTTTTTTTATTTCGTCTAACTCTTTATTTTGAGCTTTTAAGTCGCCTGTTAATTTATTGATATTATTCTCCGACCCACTAGGAGTATTAGAAAGTTGAAACTTAGGAATATCAGTTATTTTTTTCGCAAGTTTATCAACTTGAATCATTATATCCTTAATTTGCTGTTCAGCTAATGGACTGATAATCTCTATAAATTCGCTCATAACTTCTAGGTATTAAATTTTTTATTATTCTTTCTTTGCATTTCCGATTTTTGTATTGCTAATCGTTCATATACAATATATTTACTCAATATCATTTCGTCAGAAAGTGTTCTCTCGTGTACCATCTCCAACCCGACTAAACTCTCATAAAAATCAAATACTTTGTCTTTATTGTCTTTTGTAATTTCTTTCAAATCCATTTTTGCGAAATTCAAATCATTGGTAATTACGCCGAGTTCAACTTGTAACACGTTTTGTACCTCATCATAAAATGTATTCTCTAAATTTATGTTTACTCCGATTGAAATTAGGCTTTCTAAGAGCGTAATTCTCATTTCCTTTGTCGTTGTATTGAATAGCAAAAAATCGATAACCTGAACTATTGATTCAATCTTATATGTCATAAAAGCAATCTCTTGACGTAATCTCAAAAACTCTTTTGACTTCGGATTCTCACTCTTCAAGAAATACTCATCATAAATCCCAACAAATACTTGCTCAACTTCTTCTTCGGATTCATTCTCAAAAGGCTCTAGTAATTTAAAATCCTTTTCGGATAAAACATCGAAAAATAATTTAGCGGGTATGTTTGATACAGCGTTATACTTTGGCATATTACTTATTGATTACTTGTTTTAACTTTTTTATAAATCTTGGTGCGATAATCTCTTTTTGAAATTTATCGAAAACATCTTGGTTCAATCCCATAATATCTATTCCGTAATCTTTTACAAGCATATTTCTTTTTGGATCGGTTGCTCCAAATAAATACTTATTTGCTTTTGGCTTGTTTAACTTAAAACTATCGATAAACGCACCTGTATTTATTAAATCTACATTTCCAAAACCTGCTCTTTGATTTTTTTTAAATTTTTCTTGTGCGTAAATCTTGGAAGCGTAGGTGTCTTTTGCCCCACTACCATAAATATCCCCCTCTAAAAAATCTTGTTCTTTTAACATTACAAGAGTATGCTCCTCTTTTATTAATTCATCATAAACCATATCCCGTAATGTAGTAATACGAGATACGGATTTAAGCCTTCTTAATATTTCAGCAGCACTTGCCATTTATCTTTTTTTAATTGTTTTTTTTGCAACTACAACAACTTCTTTCTTTTTACCGCAATCCATACACTTGCAGTCCTTTGTAATTTTAGGATTTAACACAAACTCATTTATAACATCTAAGTTAGTTTGATTTGTGTGCTTTAAAATCCATTCTACTTTTTGCTCTTTACATAGTTTTAACCACTCTTGAGCATCTTCTCCGAAAATCTGAACATTAAATATTTCCATTTTATTAGTTTTAAATTAAAAAAAAATGCCACTCATTTCTAAGTGGCATTACATTCAATACAAAGATATTCTTTTTTACTATGCAACAGGCGTAATGGAAGCAGAAATTCCTCGATAATATTTTGCACCAATTTTAGCAGCACTTACAGCTTCAACACTATCATACAATTCAACAATAACAGGAGTTGAAGTAGTCAAAGTAGTAGTAGGTGTAAAACTCCATTCTTTTGTCGAAGCGTTGTAGCTTAAAGACAAAGCAGTAATCGTACTTACAGTTCCACTTACCGTTACTCTTAGGTTTGCAATTGCAATTCCTCCTAAAGTAGTAGCTTTGTTGGTTTCAAATACTGGTTTGAAGTAAACTTTTTGGTCTGAAACATCAGCACGACCTGTTATAGCAATGTCTGTTATTGGGTAAATGTCTGTGTTTACTTTGAAATCCAAAACAGAAGCATCTAATATAGCGTAATCTCTATTAAACTGCTCTTCGTTTACCAACTGCATTGATACGGTTACACTAGAGCTTGTTGCTCCATCTGTAAACATATAAGTTCCCGAGTTTAACATTCCTAAGTCAAAACCACTTAATGTAGTTCCGTTTGTTGCTCCTGCGATTGAACCGCTAGAGAAAACATAAAGAACATCAAATGCTTGGAATGAATTGTAAGTGTATAAAGCACTTGCAAATTTCCAACCTTTCAAATACTTAAAGCTATATTCAGGAAGTCCATTACGAACTACTGATTTAACTCCTCCTTGATACTCTTCGGTTGTAGCCTCTGGAGTGCCGTTTGTAGCTTCTACTGCTCCCAATACAGGAACAAAATTACCTAATTGGATTTGCTCGTTTACATACAATAAATTGAACGTGTCTGCTGTCAAGTCAATTGACCAACCTTTAGGAACGATGATAAAACCTGTTAATCTACCCTCTTGTAAGATACAGTCTGAAATTCCTAAATTCTTTCTGCTTAGTAAGCAGTCTTTTTGATTTATTAGTACCATTTTTTATTTTTTTAAATTATTAATTACAACTTGTTTGGTTTATATCGTATTCTAAAATATCAATTAACACTTTAAAATAATGATACGGTTGCATATCGTCTGTGTATTCGTGTTCAAAAGTTTGACTAATTCTGTTGTTAAACCTTGCAAATACTTTGTCCGAATTATGCTCTACTTTAAATACGTTTATGTTTGGAATAGTGTGTAAAACATTCAAAACATCAACTCTAACTTCTTCGTCTGCTCTATGCTTTATATCTGGGTAAATTTCACTCAAATTCAACATAAAATATATTTCAATAGTAGTTTTATAGTAGTTATTGGAAACGTGTTCTATTGATTCTCCAGCCAATACAAAAAATTTGTTTTGTTCTGCAAAAATTAAAGAACTACTATAATCGTTATTCCCTAAATAGGCTTCAATAGTTTTTTTATTGTTATTGGTTAAGATTTGACATCTTGGATAACCTTGTAAATCAACTTCCCATAAATCTTTTAACTCATAGACCTTACTTTGGATATTATCTATCACAATATCAAGTCCTATTGGGTTTGTTTTTGTTAGGTTCATTTTATTGAAGTGTATAAGTTAAGATTTGTCTTGATTTTGTAAAACCTATTTTTAATTTCTTAACCTCTTGTTTCAATTGTGAAATTTCTCCAATCGCTTGTTCTCTCAATCCCGTAACAGATATTAAACTATCACTACCTTTTGTTCCCTCAATTTCTATCATTATTTTCTGATATAACTCTTGGGATTTTCTCTCGTTTGTATTACTTCTAATAGAAGAAACATACATTTGTAAGCATCGAATAGTAAATTCTAAACTTATTGCTTTTGCAAATAGCATCTTGTTGTTTAGGATAAAATCTGTATAATCGTCATAAATCGATATATCTAAATTCAATCCTGTGTCTTGTGATAGTCCTTCTATTAAGTCTAAATTAAACAGTTGATTACCTGTATGGTTTTTAACAAATATCTTTTCTAAACACAATTCTTTAAAACTGCTCATTACATTAGCGTTGTTCCATTCTCTTTTAAAAGGACTTACTGCAATTCCTGTTGAAACATATCCGATGTAGTAGTCTCCTTTGTAAGTTGTACTTGTATTATCTAGTACCCAGTTTAGTTCTTCTACTTGATTATCGGATGCTATTGTTATAACTTTGCTTTGTAAAGCCACTTTTTTACCTGTATTGAATAAAAGTAAAGTAAAAGTTCCTGTTCCATTAAAGTCAAGAATTACTCTATTGATAGAGAACGCTGTATTTTTTGCTTGTGAAACTTCTATTTTATATCCAACAAATCCATTAGGTAATGTTTCTACTCCAATTTTGTTTGAAGCATTTTTATAAATCAATCCCCTGTCAATAAAATCAAACTCATTAAAAACTTGACTACAAATACTTATAGAGCTTGATTTTTGCATATCTTTCAATAATGCGTTAAACTCATCATACGAAATGTCTTTATAATCTTGCGTGTCCTTTAAAAACTCAATCTTTGCATAAGGATTATCATTTACAAACAAACCTGAAAGACTAGTAGTGTTGTCCTCATCCAATATAGCATAGTTAGGATTGTAGGGTTGTCTAAACCCTACAATTCCTAATAATCCATCCGCTATTTTGGTAGCTGTAAACATTATACTATTCCGAAAGCTAAAATTGGAGTTTCAGTAGAAGTCGTTAATGGTGCTTTAGCAAAAGATATGTCTTGTGAAAATTGATATTGCGACAATACATCTTGCGTGTAACCATTTACAGAAGTTCCATCTACTCTTGTTTCGTAAGAGTGAACAGCATAACTTTCTCCATCAATAGGATTCAAAATATTAGTGTATTCGTTTTCTTTTGTAGAAACGCCTACTCTATTTTGAACTGGAATCCAAGGCAATGTAGCTACCGTTCCATTTGGAACAACAAGCCAAAAACCTTTAGAATAAGCAGAAACAAGCCCTGCGGCTAATGCTCCTAATCCAATAGAATGAACAAAAGTAAGTCCGTTCATATCAAATTGATAAGATAAATTAGCGTTGTTTCCACCACCTTGATTTTTTTGATACAAGAATTTACCGTAAGAAATAGAATCACAGAAAACAACTGCTCCTTTTGGATATTTGTTAGCATCAATAGCGATTTCAGTAGTTTGAACTGCTAATGTTTCATTTGCAACAGCAATCTCAAAAACATCATCAGTAGCATCAAACGTACCATTATAAGTAGCAACGTTAACTCCTGAACGGTTGTTAAATAAATAAGCTGTAGCTAACGTTTCGTAACCTTCCATAAAATTGGTTATGATGTCTGTTACTTCTTGATTCATTTGCTCTTGTGCATTATACAAACTATTATCAGCTTGTTTTAACGACATTGCAAATTTGTCATCGTAGGTTACCCAAGTAGGTGTCAATACCGCAGTATCTCCGTGTGTACCTGTGTGGTTGTGGATTCTTCCGCCTGTACCCAAAGAACGAGTACCTTTTTTAGCGTAGTTGGTTTCGATTGTTCTGTCCTCTCTAACTCTTAATTGTTGGTAGTTAGGAAACATAAGTGCTGACATAGCTTTTAAAGCTAAATATGTAGCAGGATTTCTGAATCTTAGTTCAGATGATTGAAAAGCACCAAGTAATTTAACTTGTGCCTTCACTAAATTTGCAGTTGTGCGATTTGCCATTGCGTTTTGATTTAATGTTAAAATTCGTTTTACGTTTAGGCTATACCGCCCGAATCCGAATTAACATTACCGCAATTCATTTACAAATGTAATAAAAGTTTTAATATAAAAATAAAAAGCCAATAAAATTAATTATAGCTATAAGATAGTTGCCGAATTATTGGAATAAATAGGCAACCATCTTATAGCTATTGTTGGCGAACAGTTTAGAGAACGAACACGGAAACAGAAAAAACAATTTATGGTTAAAATAAATGATTATGGGAATATTAATGCTCCAGAATTTCCAAACGGAGAAAGCGAAACCAAAGAAAAGTTTATTGAACTTATTCTTAAAAAAGCTCCAAAGTTTTCTACTTTTTGCATTCACGAAATAGCAAATAAATTAGAGTTAAGCGAACTAGAAAAAAGACAATTTAACTATTTAAAATACGAAATCAGAAGTGATTTAGATAAAAATGGTTTAGCTAAATTTCCAATAAAAGGAAATTCGGATATTATGCTAACAGAAGGAGGAAGACATTATTTTGAATTAAAACATCCTAACACGATTTTGGCAGATACTTATGTGGGTGGAGATATTAGCGGTGTTTATTTATCCCGTAGTAATCTAAAAAATACTGAAATTAAGCATAATGACCAACCTAAGGCAAATGACAATAAAAATAATAAAATCATATCTTTTATTGTAAAATTTTGGTGGCAAATATTAATTCCATTAACATTCGTTATTTTATCTGCAATATTGTCAAGTAAAAGAGTAATGAATTTCATAAATAAAAATATTAACGATTTGAACTTTTAAACATAAACAATATGACTGAATTAGAAAGATTAACAGAAATACTAAATAAAGCAAACGGAATAAAGGAAAATCATAAAGAAATGTCTTTTGATTCAATTCCAAAATTTAGTTTTAAAATTTCAAATAAAAAAGACATTACAGAAAATGTTTTTAAATTTAATTCTATAACAGAATTTGCAACTTTAGTAAACAGCGTATGTGAAAATATATCTACATTGAGAGCAACCGAAGTTGTTACTGAATTGCTTGAAGAAAACCAAATTGACAAAGAAAAAAGTTTTGTCTTAACAGTTTTTACAAGTTAAACATTTCCTTAACTAACTTTCGTAATTGTTCCATATCTCTGAAAGATGTTGAAAACTCGTTTAGGTCATTAAGAAATTTAAGTTCTTCCTCTGTTAAATCTTTAAAAGAATAAAGCGAAGGAAGTGAAAATTGAAACTTACTATCTTCTTCTTCTGTAAGAGTTTTGAAATATGGCATAGTATTGAGTTAAAGTTAAAAACCGATTCGCCAACAGTCGTTTTGAGAGATTGTGAGATTTGTTTTATCATCACGTTTTTGTTTCGCATTGAAACTTTTTTTATCAGAAAATATGTATTTCCGAACCTCACAACATCACAAAGCGACAAGACGTTATTCAAAGATAAACATTTTTTTTAATAAGTTGGTGCTTTTACGTACCTTTTTCTTCCTGAATATTTACTTAAATATTTTTCGTTTATTTTTTTAATTTTATCGTAGTCAGAAATTGCTTTTTGTCTTTCAAAAATAGCTTCTTGTTTTACTACTAATGCTTTCTTTTTTAAGAATAGCATTAAAAACCATTCTAAATACTTCATCACATTGAAAGAGTTCCATCTTTTATACGTTTTGACATCTCGGCATTGAACTTTGTAGCATCCCAATTATTTTTTTCAGCTTCTTTTTGTAAGGCTTCAAACGAACCCGCTTTACTTGGTGGGGTTTCGTCTTTTTTACCTGAACCTCCCTCAACTGTTTTTAAATATGGAGTTACAAATTCTTTTACCCAAGAATCAATTCCAATAGGCGAAAGTGTTTTATCGTCTTTTAAGACTTCTCCATTTTGTTTTATAACTGTTTTTCCGTCTTCCCTTTCAAAAGAAAATCCTTTTTCCTTAGCTTCGGTAAAAATTGTAGATTTTGAAACAAGAACGTTATCGGGAATGTGTTTTGTAAAATCGTTTTTAATTTCATTTAAAGTAGATTGATTTTCGATGTTAGTTTTAAAAGTTTCAAACTCTGTTTCTTTAGCTATAAGATTACCTTGTAGTTTGTCAAAATCAGCTTTTAAAGTTGTGAAACGTTGTTCAGGGTCTTTTATAACCTCTGTTTTTATTGTTTCAAATTTAGACTTTAAAGCATCAATTAAAACAGTTTCATTCTTACCTTCAAATTCTAATCCAAGTGCTTTTTTAATTTCTTTAATAGCCACTTCTTTTGCCATAGTCGCAGAATTGGTTTTTATATTTGCAATTCTCTCCTCGTAAATGGATTTTGGCTCGATTAATAATGATGATAAGTCTATTGAATGTTTTTCTTCCGAACTAAACATTTCATTAAACTTTCCCTCTTCAAGTCCAAATGCTTTTTCTATCTCTGCAATATTTTCTAAAGCCATATTTTATTTTTTTAGTTCTTCGATAAGTTCAGTTAGTTTTTCTTCTTTCCATAAATGATGAGCTTTTTTACCGCTTAATAACAAATATTCAGCCCTCAATGTTTCAATTTCAGATTCAACCTCTTCTGATTTCACTTCCTCAAACTCTGTAAATTCCTTAACATCTCTGTAAGGTTTCTTTTCCCAATACAATTTGCTTGATTTTTCGTCATACTCATAAAGCGATCCGTTGATAACAGAATTTTTGTTTATCAAATCAGCGTAGTCGTGATTTACAATGTGCAAATCTCTTTCTAGTTTTTTATAATCGTGAGAAAACGTATTTCCAACACCTTTTCCTAACTTAAATAAACGGTAAGCACCGCATTGACCTTGTTTTTGCATATTTATTGATTTAAATTGTTGTTTTTACTTCTTTAACTATTGGAACTATGATTTTTTTACCTTTAAACCATACTTCAAATTCTTTTTTAATTTTATCGACATCTGAATAGTCTGTAACTCCTATCCAAAATTCTTGAAACAATACTTTTCTTTGAGCCTCTATATTGCCAAAAATCAAAGCTGTATTATCTAATGTTGTATGAAGGTAGGGTTCGCATTTTGCTTTTATAAGGCATATTTGTAAATCTATTGGATTGTTTCTGAATTTTGAAAACAGATACTCTTCAAAAAGTTTATCTAATATAATGTTATTGCATTGTGCTTTAACGGCTAACTCATAACGCTCTAAAAGAACATCGTAACTTTCTATTACGTATCTTCTACCTAGATTAATGGTAATTGCACTTTGTTTCGGGTCTTTTTGAGTATCGTATAAATTCAATATCCATTCAGACAATTTCCATTCGATATATTCAACAAAATCAGCATATTTGTTTAACTGATTCTCGAAAGGTTGTTTATCAAAAATGATTTCAGTAGCCGTTTTCTCTACATTGTTATTGGTTCTAATCCCGAATGATGTACCCCAATGTGATTTATACATCTTCTCTTCTAACTTGTCAATAGTTTCTTCAAGTTTAGCCCAAGTTTCTAAATCTGGCGATAAATAACCTCCAATATTATCTCCTGTAAGTAGTTTTTCTTCTCCCTCTGGTAATGGAACTTCAATTACATCTGTAACATCGTTTTTTCCAATATACTTTCCGTGTCCGTTGCAAGTTCCACATTTTTCATCTCCTGATTGACCCGAACCTCCACAATCCCCACACATTTGAACTACTTTCCAAAATAACGGCAATCCTTTGAAAATCTTATAAAGAGTTAATATAGATTGGTCTCTTGCTAATTCTTTTGATATTCCTACTATGTTATTAATTGCGGGTAATTTCTCTTTACCTCCTACATAAGAAATATTAGAACAAACCAAAGCAGGGCAATCTCCAAAAGGATGTTTAAAAGATAAATCAGGTTGAATTAACCATTCATTACCATCTTTAATAAATGTTCTATCCCATAAATCATCTACTATTCTAAAATGATATTTTTCGTTTTTAACAAAAGGCTCAAAAATAACAAATTCTACTTGTTGCCCTCTTGATTCATAATAACGTATTGAATTTATGCTTTTGTATGTAGGGTAAACATCGAATTTATCTTTAGTAGTATATTCCAAGAAAATCAAACCGTTTGGGTCAGTATTAAAAATCTGTATTCCTTTATTTTGCACCCATTCCGATAATGTTTTACCATCTCGAATAGTAGCTATTTTGGTAAGGAACTTTGTTTTTAATTCTTTGTTTTCTATTTCGTATTCCTTTATTCCGCCAGTAGCGTAGTAAATATTTTCTATTGGTTGAAAAATTCTAGCGTAAGTATCTTGAATACTTCTACTAAATTTCATTCTAGCTTTTGCTTTTTTGTCGCTTTCTATAAATTCAATTTTTTCTAGTAACTCGTCAATAAACCCCTCACCATTTACTAATGCTTTTAATTCCTTAGAATCATTACGCATTTTAAGCACGTCTTGAGTAAGATTTTCGTGTTTTTTTAAAGCATCAATAGCTTCTTGGTCAGTTTGGAATGTCATTTTATTTTGAATATTTAATTAAATTATATATAGCATCATAAAAATCAAATCTATTAGCTTCTTCGGGAAATTCTTTAGAAGAAAAATTATCTGTAAAACCTGTTTGTTCTTCTAAAAAAATAAGAAATTTTTTTAATTGA
>NZ_JBJXDQ010000098.1:0-19850 GCF_046155325.1 Flavobacterium sp. | reverse complement strand
TCTAACTCCTAATCTACAACCCGATTGCTTCGGTTATTTTCATATTTTTTTGCTCTCGTTTTTGGGCACAGAATGCAATTCTGCGCTATCGAACATTAGATGATTATATATATCCGAGCCATCGGGGCTTCTTTCCCTTCGTTAGAGGCGTTAATTACCTCATATTTTTGGTCCTCTGCTTTAAAAATAACCGGTTCAGTTGGTGTATTTAGATTAAGGGCTTTGAAATTAACTGCCAAATTACAAATTACTGAACCCTATTCTGATGAAGGTCTTGGTGTATTAACATCAATAAATTGTAATTCAATTGTTGAACAATTACCATTAATGACAATTGGTTTGAAGTAAAAAGGTTGTAAATTATCGTTTATGCTAAATGAGGATATTGTTGCAACGCAACAGTTACTTGGTGCAGAACAGTGTTTATGCTTACCGCCGGTTGTATGAAATATTTTTGTTTCAATATTTGAATTATTTTTTAGGTTTATAGGTTTTCTTAATGTCCAAATTAATTTTCCCCCTGTAGTGGAATTATCATAATTCACTTTATACTTTCCTTTTTTTATTGTAAAGCTTTTTACTCCTAATGCATCACACATCCTTTGGTCTTCAACCAAAAAATCTTCTTCATATTCAAAGTATACAATAGAGCCATCTTTGGCTAACCAAGGCTTAATTTCACCATATCCCGTTTCTGGGACATATCCTTTTATAGAACCGTCCCAACCTTTTCTCAAGTTGACTAACGCTTCTGCAATCATTTTTACATCAGCTTCATTCGCTATGTTTTTAGCTTTATTTCCTTTTATGGAACCATCCCAACCTTTTCGTATGTTGACCAATGTTTCGGCAATAGATTTTACATCAGCTTCATTAGCTACACTTTCAATTTTATTTCCTTTTATGGAACCATCCCAACCTTTTCGAGCCAAGTTGACTAATGTTTCTGCAATCATTTTAACATCAGCTTCATTAGCTATGTTTTCAGCTTTATTTCCTTTTACAGAACCATCCCAACCTTTTCGCAAGTTGACTAATGTTTCGGCTATTTGTTTAACTTCTGCTTCATTTGTGACAGTTTCAACGTCATTCTTTCTTATATCGGCTTTGTCAATTCCTCTGTTTTCCGATGCAGAATCAACATCATTCTTTTTTAAACCGTTTTCTTGAATTCCTTTGCGTTGGGTTTCATTTGAAGCAGTTTCAACATCATTCTTTTTTAAACCGTTTTCTTGAATTCCTTTTCGTTGTGTTTCATTTGAAGTAATATCCCGTGAATCATCACAATCACCTCCGCCTTTGTTAAAATTATAGGTAATTCCAAAACCAAAACTCATAAATTTATCTGGTCCTTTAGTAGTAGAAACTACTTTTGGCGCAGCATTTATTTGCTGTTGTGTCATATCGGCATTAGAAAAATTTACAGCACTCAAGTCTCTATAAGCTGTGGTGAATTCTTCTTGACCCGTTTGCATCAAATACTGTGCATTGGCAGTAAGTGCAATACTTTTGCTAATCCAATAAGCAAAACTGATACTAGGTTTTAAACTAAAGGCATTTTTCTTATAGTCTTGAGGTGCTTCATAACTAGCAACATTTTTTGGAGGTGTGCTATTATCGATTACAGAAAACTCGGGCGTTTTATTGATGGTTAAACCTCCTTTTAATGCAACTGTAAATGTTAGTTTGTTGTGAAACGGAGTATGACGTCCACTCAAGTTTACCGTATATTGCGGCCCAAGCATAAAATATGTACTTGTATAATTATTTTTAGTATTTGTAATGGTCAAGTAATCTAGATTTTGCAATGGAGCAGCATAAGCATTAAAATCAAAATTTGGTTTGGTGCTGAATGTTCCTGCATCTAAACCTATTCCGAAATTTTTCCAATGAATTGCGATACCCAAACTTGGATTAAAGCTAAAACCAGTGTCAACGCCTTTTGAAGAAGAAGTTCCGCCATTGGCATTCAATGAAACCATCATAGTTGGTTTTGGGTTATGACCACCTTTCACACTAATTCCTCTAATAGGGGTGCTTTCTGTTCGTGCTTGCTCATTTCCAGAAATATTATTTGGAATACATTCCCCGTTTTGCATCGTAAATCCTTCTGGACAAATCTTTGAATTGGTCATAACAGCATCATTCCAACTCAATTTTCCCGAAAGCGTGGCACCACCTTTTGGAACTATTATAGTAATGTTGGTTTGTTTATCAACCGTAAACCTATTTCCATCAGAACTTTGGGAATTTACTTTTATTTGGGAATTATCTAATACAAATTCTACTCCAGAACCATCATATTGATAGCTGCTTTTTGGATAATTAGTTTTTACAATTCCATTAATACTTGTTTGTAATTGGTCTTGCGGAAAGGAAAGTTCATAAATCCCTTCGCTAAGTTGGGTAGAGAAACCGCCTCCATTCCCTGTTGGAACTGTAATACTTCCTGTTCCTGGATTTTTTTTAACCACAATTCCAACTCCAGGAATTGGTTTACTTATAGCAAAACTATTTTGTACGACTAAAAGTAAAACGATAATAAATTTGATAATTGTTTTGCTTACAAGATCTAAATTATTTTTTTGATGTACTAGAATTATTGATTTCATATTTACTACTATTTAATTGTTTTGTTATTAATGTTAAATATAAAAATCATTAGAAATATTTTCATTGTACTCATTTTTACGATTTTATAGGTGTATATCGCCCAACGTTCCCAGGCTTTGCGATGTTGCGGACTAAAGAAGCCGAAACTTTCGGTTAAGCACTGAACTCAAAGATATAAAACAAACTTTAAATTAAGTCCCAAAACCGCAATAGCGCAAAACCTGTGTGCTTGTTGCACAACCCAAATATACATACAAAAACTTGTGTAAAAGCATGATTTTTTGTAAATTTAATCATGCAAGGAAAGAAGAACTTCACACCACAGTTATTTGTCTCGGTTAATTTGATGTTCTTTACAAATTTGAATTATTTCGTCTTGACTAAACGATGTAGCAATTTCGTTAAAAGAATAATCAAATTTTCTTTCGCCTTGCGCTCCTTCAATATTTCCTTCAATGTCAAATTTTGTAGAAAGAATCTTCCCTAATTCTAAAATTAGAGTAACACCACTATAAACGTGATTTTTAAATTCGTCAGGAAGGTCGTTCTTTTGTGTAAAAATTGTCTCGGTTAAGTTTTTGAAGATTTCAACTGCATATCCGTATATGCCTGAAAAAGCTGTATAATTCCCACCATAGAAAACGATGTTTTCACTAAAAAGATTTTCGGGAATGTCTTCCATATAGTTGGAAGCAAATTCTCTGTCTAGATGTTGCTTGAACAACTTTAAATTTCCATTTGGATTGCTGTTTAAATTAGTAACAATGTGTGTTGCTAATTCTTCCATTCGCACATTCTTGCCGTGATTATTGGGCTGCATTTGCAGATCAATAATCAAATTCAACAAAGGGTGCGAATTATTTGTTTCAATAAATTCAAAAGTTTTATTTTCTCTTTTGTTTGATTTGGGTTGAGCAAATTCAAGTTCTTTGTCTGAATTTATGCAACACTTTTTATATTTTTTTACACTTCCACAAGGACACGGGTCGTTTCTGCCAATTTTATTACTCATTATTCTTTAATTGTTAGAAGTTGTCATTGTAGTAAGGGTTTTGTTACACTTGCCTGTAACGTTCCGCGCACAGGCGCATACCCTTTTCGGGTTGCGCTTGTGCGCTGTTACCTGCTGGCTTCCTGTCCGTCAGTTGTTGCCCGTTTCCCATTGTCTAATTATTTTGTGCATTCTGAAGGAGTCGAACCTTCACTCTCCACTTCACCAAAGTAGTCTAAACATTTGCTTAGTCTGACTTTCGTGGAGGGGACGCTTTGACCACTAAGCTAGAATGCGGTCTATGTGTTGAATTATTTCGTCTCTGTCTGTTCTATTGATATTTCCAAAAGTTGAGTTAAGCAAATTACCTATTGCATTTGAGTATCTGTCAGGGTCATTTTTTAACTTGAAAATGTTTTTTCTTGGTTTGATAATCTTGTTTTCTACTTTGATTTCAAGTTTTGAAATCTTGTCGGCAAGCTGTGAATTGTCTGTCTTACATTTTTCACAAAGTGTATAGCCTATGTGTTTGATAATATTTGTAAATAATAGAAAGTCGTTGAAGTCAATTTTATCATAGTTGTTAGGGCTGGCAACTGAATGAAATGTAGAGTTGTAAAAGTCTGCATACTTACTAATTTCTGAGCATAGATTTTTCAATTTTTTCATGTCCTTTTCTTCTGAATGTGCAAATCTGTTTCTCACTAATCTATAGTACTCAAATCCGTGATAAACTTCTTCTCCAATTTCAATAATTCCTTGTCCTTTTGACGAGAAAATGTTGCGTAACAAATTATCAAAGTCTGTTTCTCCGTCCACTTTGTCAGCCCAAGTCGGATTATAGGTTTTATATTCTTTTCTAAATTCGTCAATAAACTGCTCGGCTTGTTGCATTACCGACAAAATATAAAACAGTCGAATGCGTGATGAGAATAAGTCAACGCTAACGGTGTCCACCCTTACACCGTGCTTTTGCGAAAGGTCTTGTATAAATTGTTTTTGGTCTTGTGAAGCTTTGAGATTTTTAAGAAATTCACGAATAGCCATTTCATTACATTCAACAACAGCGTCAAATTCTCCAAGTCCTTTTTTAAGATTTCGGAATGCCTTAAATGAAAATTTAGTTTCGTTAATATCTCTACTCATTGTCTATTCGTTGTCAGTCGTTTTGTGTTTGCTGTGTCGTTGGTTAAGCTTGCAGGTAACGTCCTGCTAGTAGGCGATGGTCGGGCTAAATAAAGCAATTATTTTCGGATTATCACTATATTTCCAAGTACAAAACCAACTTTCAATTAAGCCTAATTCCCGACTATTGCTTACTAGCTGTTGTGCGATCGTGCTTATTTTTTAATCACTTTTTTTTCTTTAAGAACTTCTAGAATTGGAGCATCAGAAACATTGTCAGGAATTATAGGATTATCTTCTTCAGTAATTACAACTCTTTCAAAATCATGTATTCCAATTTCCCATGCATTTTTTATTTTCAATTCGGTTTTTAAAATTCCCAGTTCTAAAATTGGTGTCATTTTAAAATCTTTATCAACATGTGCAGGAATAAGTATGTACTTATTAAAAACTTGATATCCACGAAGAAGATTGTCTAAATTTGAACTGTTTTTAGGTTCCATCCTATGGAATCTTGATGACATTGTAATAAAATGGCCATCCATAAGAGAACTTTTGTCAATATTTTTACTAATTAAAACTTTATACCAATAAGGATTATTTTTATTAACTCCTTTAATTATCGTGATGGAAATAGTTTCATTTTTATCAATTTTACCATACTTGTCAATCCACTCTTCAAATATTTTCTTCCCAAAATCAATATTCTCAAATGACAATAACAATCCAAAGGGAATCTGTTGAGATGTGAAAAATCCAAAAGCTTTCCATTTAGCATTATCCCATAATTCAGTATTAATTATAGTTTCTGCTTTTATATTTTTGTGAGTAATATTTTTAAAACTTGGTTTTCCTTCTTTTACCTCTTTTTTAGGCAACTTTTGTGAATCCTTATCTATTGTAATAGGAGATTCCTTTCTTAATAGACTGTACTCTGTAAGTTGACTAGTTATCCAATCTTGTAAAAAGAATTTAGGATTGGTAGTCAAAATGTTAGTTAAAAAATTATGATGCTCTAAAATTAAAGATAACCTTTCATGAACTTCGTCTTTTTCAAATAAGTTATTTAAAAATTCTTTCGCATCTTTAAACATATAATTACCTACTAAAACTTGTGGAAGTAGTGCATATATAAGCTCATTTAAATTTTTACCATTAAATACTATTGATTTTTTTAGATGTATATTGATATAATTTTTACTAATAATTTCTAATTTGAAATTAACATCAATTCTTTTAAAATCAAGAGTTAAATTTATGTTTTCGGACATTGGATAAACATCTTCAAATGAAGTTGCAAGAAATGATTCAAAATATGCAAGTATGTTTTCAGCTAATATTAGTAACTGTGTATTTTGAGGAAATTTAATTTTCAGTTGTATTCCAAGAATTTGGCTTTCAATAAAAACTTCTTGAGTATTTAAAAAGTTGGTTTCATATGCTATTTGCTCTACAAATGGCTGATTAGCGAATTTATTGTAGTACTCTAGATAATTTTCTTTTTTCAATGACGTTTTTGTTTCATCTAATTCAATCAAATTTTCATTTCCTAATAAATATAATGTAGCATCTTCGCATAGCCACAATTCATTTGTTTTAAAAATATTAGGTAAGTATTTCAAGTTATCAAAATCCTCGAAATTCAGATTTAATAGTCGAATAGACAAACATGCGTCTGTCATGTGTTCAGTTGGAATGTTTTCAAGATTATTATTGTCGACTTCTGGTTGAAAATATCTTTGAATTACCGAATAGAGTTCCTGCCAACATAGTAATACAGGAACTCTTCCTATTATTACTTCATTTTTTAGAATTTCCTCAACACTTTTAAGGAATTTAGGACTTAAATTTCCAGTTGTAAACCAATTGTTTGCATAAATATTTGCTGCAGAAACTAAAGCATTATAAGATGCCCAATAAAGATCTAATTTTGAATATGCATCACTCAAGAGCATTAAACAATAAAAAAACTCTACCTGAGTTTCATCTTTTGCAAGCTTTCTTGAAGCTCTACCAAAATATATAAGACTTTCCTTGTTTAGATTGTTTTTTAATTTAGTTACACCTCTGTTTAAATATGTTTGACCAGAAGTTAATTCAGAAATTCTAATTGCTTCTATTTCTGCAATGACATCTATAAGATTATCATAATCTTCGTTATCAGGAAGAATTTCACCATAAACATTAATCATCTCTTTTAATTGTTCAAATGGGATATCTAAATGATTTTTACTTAACTCAAAGTAGTCCCTAAGTTTTACCAACTCATCAGAAACAGATGTTCTATTTTCTAATTTTTTTCTTATTTGGAAGAATGATAAATGAAATTTAGCAAGGAGTGAAGTCGATGGTTTTTTATTATTCTGACTACATTTAGTTATAAATGTAATAAAATCTTGTTCTTCTTTCTCGTTATCAATTATAAGTAAATCTTTAGCTTCTTGAATATTTGATATAGTTTTAAGAATGTTTGAAAGGTTTAAATAAAACTCAATATTATTAATATTTGGTTCTCTTTGAACTAATTCTTTTACAATTAAGAATTCATCATAAAAAGTTTTGTAGTCATCACACCAATTTATTAAAGTCCAAGCAAATTGATAATGTACTCTAATTTGTAATTGAATATTTTTTAGTTTGTTTGCAAAATTCATTGCACGCTCAAATTTACCGATAACTTCTGCTTTCGGGAGTTCTAACATGCGTGAAATTATGGCACTTTCAAGGCAATCTTCAAATAATTGAAAATCAATTTCAAAAAAACGATTTGGAGAGTTAATTAGATTCTCTAATTCTTCAATTTCCTTAAATCTTTCTGCATCTCTAGAACCAATTTTTTTTTCTTCTAAAAATGTTCTTGATAGATTTAATGATTCTATTACTACATTTAAAAGCCTGTTGCTATATACATTCTCAAGTATCCACTCAGCATCTAAAATAATTAGGTCAACATTGTGGTCAGTTTTTATTTTATCTTGTGTTTCTTTTCTATTCCTGTCGGATATTTTTTGATTTGAGAAAAAGTATATTTTAGTGTAGCCTCTTTTTGTGCCAATAATTTCTTTGACATCGGATATTACTTTAGGTTTCCACATTTGCTTAGCACTAATTGCAAAAGCCCAATTTTCATTTTTGTTCCATTTATTGTTTGAAACAAACCATCTATCTGATATAAAGTCTGAAACAGGATAAGTTTCAGTATCTGTTTTTCCATCACCACCACCTGTTGGTCCAACTTGTGGAATCAAATTGGGAGTGATTAGTTTTTCGGCTAGTTTTCTACATAAAGTTGCAAAACTATCGTGCTTTAGATTAATTGAGATTTGGCTTAGTTCAAAATTTAATTGTTCCCTTGGTAAGACAACTTTTGCTACAATTTTTGAATCAGAAAAGTATTCAGGTCTACGATTTCTGTAAAATTGAGAAGGAGTAGGGAACTTTTTTTCATTCATTTTGATACGTTTGTTGAGTTAGCATGTCGCACAACTAGTATATACTCGCTACAAAGTAGCGACAATCTACCCAAATTTGGGTGGATAACCGCTACTTTGTAGCGGATATTCTTTTTTCAAATATATTGTTTTTTTCTTACAAAATGTATATAACTTTCTGCTTATTTGGGACTAAATTATACAAAAAAAATACCCCAAGTTTCCTTGAGGCATTTTGAAATGTATGTAGCGTCTTTTCTTCTAACTTCTAACCTTGAATTATCCCGCTAAAGCGTCTTTGATTCTGCGTAAAGCTTCTTTTAATAATTCGTCGCTAGTGGCATAAGAAAAACGAATACAGTTTGGATTTCCAAAAGCGTCACCGGTTACAGTCGCTACACAAGCTTCGGCTAAAAGATACATCGAAATGTCATTAGCATCTTTGATTTCGGTTCCTTTTAATGTTTTTCCGAAGAACGAAGAAACATCTGGGAATACATAAAATGCACCTTCAGGAACGTTGATTTTTACTCCAGGAATTTCTTTTAATAATCCCACCACTAAATCTCTACGGCTATGAAAAGCGTCTACCATGTGCTTCAACACACTTGGGTCAGCATCTACAGCAGTGATGGTAGCACGTTGCGCCACCGAGTTAGGTCCTGAGGTTACTTGACCTTGAATTTTTGTACAGGCTTTGGCAATAAATTCTGGCGCACCCATATAGCCAATTCTGTATCCTGTCATAGCAAAAGCTTTTGCTAATCCATTAACAGTTATGGTTTTGTCTAACATGCCTGGAATAGATCCAATGCTACAAAAAGTCCCTGAGAAATTGATATGCTCATAGATTTCGTCAGCAACTACATATATGTTTGGGTATTTTTCTAAAACTTTAGCTAGAGCAGTCAATTCTTCTCTGCTATATACAGAACCACTTGGATTACAAGGCGAACTGAACCACATCATTTTTGTTTTTGGTGTGATAGCAGCTTCTAATTCTGCAGGAGTGATTTTGAAATCAGACTCAACTGAAGTAGGTACTATAACAGGTGATCCTCCGGATAATTTTACGATTTCAAAATAGGAAACCCAGTAAGGTGCTGGTAAAATCACTTCGTCACCTTCGTTTAACATTACTTGAGCAATGTTATACAACGATTGTTTTGCTCCTGTAGAAACCACAATTTGCGATGGTTTATAATCTAAGTCATTGTCTCTTTTAAATTTTCTACAGATTGCTTCTTTTAAATCAGCATATCCTTCTACTGGAGAGTAGGTGCTGTAATTATCGTCAATGGCTTTTTTTGCGGCTTCTTTGATGAAGTCTGGCGTATTGAAATCAGGTTCACCTAAACTTAAACTAATAATATCTTTTCCTTGCGCTTTTAATTCTCTTGCCAAAGCTGCCATGGCTAGTGTTTGTGAGGTAGCCAGATTGTTAATTCTGTCTGAAAGTGGATTGCTCATTAAAATATAATTTTGATTTATTTATTTTGTTGAGACGCACTGCAGCGCGTCTTTAATCTTTTGATAATCAACGCAGTGCGTCTTTACTGTATTGCGGGCTTCATTCCTAGCTCTTTTAAGTGTTTGAAATGGGCTATTACTGCGCTCCGCATAGTTTTGTATTCATAATAGGGTAGGTTGCATTCTTGCGCAGTTTCTTTAACGAATTTTGCAATTTTTCCGTAATGAATGTGACTGATATGTGGAAACAAATGATGTTCTATTTGATGGTTTAAACCTCCTGTGTACCAATTAACAATAAAGTTTTTTGGCGCAAAATTTACAGTGGTTAATAGTTGATGTATTGCCCAAGTAGATTCTATTTCGCCTACTTCATTTGGATGTGGGTTAGTGGTTTCCTCTGTAATATGGGCTAACTGAAAAACAATACTTAAAATTAATCCTGCTGTATAATGCATGACGAAAAAGCCAATTAATACTTTCCACCAAGATATTCCTATTACCATCGGAATAACAATCCAAACAGCAAAATAAATAATTTTTGTGATGACCAAAGTTGTCCAAAGAATGTTTGGGTTTTTGGCTTTGCCGTAGGATAAGTTTCTTTTTAGGTAGGCACTCATCTGTTTAAAATCGGTTGTTAAAGACCAATTGAAAGTCAGCAAACCATAAAGAAATACAGAATAATAATGTTGAAATCTATGAAAATTATACCATTTTGCTTCTTTGGTAAAACGGATTACGCGACCCGCATCTAAATCTTCGTCATGTCCGGGAATATTAGTGTATGTGTGGTGCAAAACATTGTGTTGTACCTGCCAATTGTAAACGTTTCCGGCCAAAATATAGATGGTACCTCCCATAAATTTGTTGATCCAATTTTTATTAGAATACGAACCGTGGTTGCCATCGTGCATCACGTTCATTCCGATTCCCGCCATACCAATTCCTATCACAACTGAAAGTATTGTAAAAAGCCAAAAAGGCATTTGGGTCAAAAATATAATTAGAAAGTAAGGAGTCAAGAAAACAGTAAATAAAATTAGTGTTTTTAGATACAACTTCCAGTTGCCGGTTTTTTCAATATCATTTTCTTTAAAGTAGTTGTTTACTCGAGAGTTAAGCGTTCTAAAAAACTTAAGATTGTCTTGCTTGGCAAATGTAGGTGTGATGTCGCTCATATTTTGTTTTAATAGTCTGCAAAGATAATTATTATAAATTTTCAATCTGTAAAATTCCGTTAAATATTCAAAACTAAAACTATTACATTTGTTAAAATTTTTAATGATGGAACAAATTCTCAACTATTTTCCCAATCTAACTGATATTCAAAAAACACAATTCGAAAAGTTGGATTTTTTATACCACGATTGGAATGCCAAAATTAATGTTATTTCTCGAAAAGATATCGACGAATTGTATACCAAACACATTTTACATTCTTTGGGTATCGCAAAAATCATTGAATTTGAACCTGGAACCTATGTTCTCGATGTGGGCACTGGCGGAGGATTTCCTGGAATTCCTTTGGCGATTCTTTTTCCGGAAACCCGATTTTATTTGATTGATGTTATTGCCAAAAAAATAAAAGTGGTACAGGCTGTTGCCGAAGCCCTCGAACTCAAAAACGTGAAAGGGGAACAATTGCGCGCCGAATTGGTAAAAGGAGATTACGATTTTATCGTGAGTCGTGCTGTAACCAATATGCCTGATTTTGTGTCTTGGGTAAAAGACAAAATCAAAAAGAAAAGCAAACACGAACTCAAAAACGGAATTCTCTATCTCAAAGGTGGTGATCTTACCGAGGAATTGAAGGATTTTCCTAAGGCGACGGAATATAATTTATCTGATTATTTTGAGGGAGAGTTTTTTGAGACAAAAAAAGTAGTTCATTTGCCGTTGAAGTTTACCGTGTAAATGTATTGGAAATATCAAATTTTTATTTTCAAAAAAATTCAAAATTAAATATGAATAAAATAAAATGGTTTTGCATTTTGTTGGTATTGTTTTTAACAGCCTACGGAAATGCACAAAATACAGACACGGGTAATTGGTTTCTTTATTTCGGTAACCAAAAAATAAACAATAAATGGAATTGGCATAATGAAGTGCAATATCGTAACTATAATTTCGCTGGAGATTTAGAGCAATTATTGTTAAGAACAGGGATTGGATATAATTTGTCCGAAAATAACAATAATGTATTGTTGGGATATGCTTATGTTCATTCAGAACCCTATATTGCTGGAACAAACGATAAATCAAACACCAACGAACACCGTATCTTTCAGCAATTCATTACCAAAGAAAAATTAGGAAGAGTAAATATTCAACATCGATATCGTTTTGAACAACGATTTATCGAAGTTGATTTCAAGATGCGTGCGCGTTATTTTCTGTCTTTTAATGTTCCAATCAACAAAAAAGAAATGGAGAAAAATGCGGTTTATGCTTCGGTTTATAATGAAATTTTCATCAATACCGAACCCGATTATTTTGACAGAGACCGTATTTATGGAGGAGTTGGCTATTGTTTCAATAAAAATTTCAAGGTCGAGGCTGGTGTAATGACGCAAATTCTGTCAAACTCTAGTAGAACTCAATTTCAAATTATGTTTTTTAATAGTTTGCCTTTTTAATAGTTTTAGAAAATTTAAATCAAAACCCACAAGAAATCAAAAAATTTGATTCTTGTGGGTTTTTTAAATTCCAATTCCCTATTCCCCCTTTGGGGGTTAGGGGGCTTTATTCTCCCAAAAACGGGTATCTATAATCTTCTGGAGTTACAAAAGTTTCTTTAATTGTTCTGGGCGAAGCCCAACGCAATAAATTCAAAGGAGATCCCGCTTTGTCATTGGTTCCAGAAGCTCTCGCGCCACCAAAAGGTTGCATTCCTACAACGGCTCCAGTTGGTTTATCGTTAATATAGAAATTTCCTGCTGCGTTTTGCAAAGCTACTGTCGCCTGCTCAATGGCATAGCGATCTTGGCTGAAAATCGCACCCGTTAATGCATATTCTGATGTGGAATCTACTAATTGTAAAGTTGCTGACCATTTGGCATCTTCATAAACAAAAATTGTAATAATGGGTCCGAATAATTCGGTTTCCATAGTCGTATACTTTGGATTTGTTGTTACAATTATGGTAGGTTCTATAAAATATCCAACAGATTTATCATAATTTCCACCAACGATTATTTCAGCATCTGAATCTTTTTTGGCTTGGTCAATAAAACTCGCCAATCTATCGAAAGACCCTTCATGAATAACTGCTGTAATGAAATTACCAAAATCTTCCGGCGAACCCATTTTCATTGATTTCACATCGGTTATCAATTGCTTTTTTAATTCTGGCCAAAGGCTTTTCGGAATATAGGCTCTCGAAGCGGCGGAGCATTTTTGACCTTGAAATTCAAAAGCACCACGAACAATTCCGGTCGAAACTTGTTTCACATTGGCACTATGATGCGCCACAATAAAATCTTTCCCCCCTGTTTCGCCCACAATTCTTGGATAAGTTTTATAGTGATGAATGTTGGCTCCTATTTTTGCCCAAATATCTTTGAAAACATGGGTTGAACCTGTAAAATGAATTCCAGCCAAATCCCGACTTGCTAAAACCGTATCGGTAATCATCAAAGCATCGCCAAAAACAACATTAATAACGCCGTCAGGAAGTCCAGCTTCTTTGAAAACATCGATAATAATTTTTGCAGAAAAAACTTGGCTATCGCTTGGTTTCCAGATGACAACATTTCCCATCATAGCGACACATGCAGGAAGATTTGCTGCAATAGCAGTGAAATTAAAAGGGGTAATTGCATAAACAAATCCTTCCAGCGGTCGGTATTCTAACCGATTCCAAACATCAGAATTCGATTGAGGTTGATTACTATAAATCTGCGTCATAAATTCGACATTGAAACGCAAAAAATCAATTAATTCGCAGGCAGCATCAATTTCGGCTTGGTAAATATTTTTAGACTGTCCAATCATCGTAGCGGCATTTATTCTTGCTCTGTAGGGCCCCGCAATTAATTCAGCAGCTTTTAAGAAAATGGCAGCGCGTTGTTCCCAAGCCATATTTGCCCAGCGTGCTTTTGATT
Organism: Flavobacterium sp.; assembly: GCF_046155325.1. GTDB lineage: Bacteria > Bacteroidota > Bacteroidia > Flavobacteriales > Flavobacteriaceae > Flavobacterium. Next base: position 6,114 of record NZ_JBJXDQ010000098.1, on the reverse strand, counting down.
CAAGCGCATTAGCAATTGCTTTTTCGATATGAGATTTTTCGGCAAGATGGTATTTACCAACAATGTGTTTGTGGTCATGTGGCGCAGTTATATTTTTTGTATTTCCAGTTTTGATTTCTTCGCTCCCAATAAATAAAGGGACTTCTATTTCAGCATTCCACATTTTTTGGTAAGCGGACAAAACGGCAACTTTTTCTGGAGAATTTGGAGCATACGATTTAACAGGCTCGTTTATGGCCTTTGGGGTGTTAAAAAATCCTTTAAGCATAGTTTGATGTTTAATTTCAATTAAATATAATCAGTCAGAATTTAGAGACTTCAATATATATAATATATATCAATAAAATGATTTACAAAACAAAAATACAAAGTTAAAAATGAACAAATTAATATTTTTTTTAAAATAGATATCATTTAAGTTAAATCTGCAAAAATTGATTTTAAAATAGGTTATATTAACTTTTTTCAGTTGATTTAAAATTAATTTTATGCGTTGTGAGCGAATAAAATTATTGTATTCTCTGCCGAATTAAATAGAAAAATTAATAATGATAAATAAAAAAGGAATTGTTTTTAAGCAACAAAAACTTAGTTTAAAGCAAAAGGAGCAAAAAGTCTAAAGCTTGGCACTATTACTTTAAAGTTTCTTGTAGAAGTAAAATTAATCATGCTAAAATATCCTTTCATTGAACCATAAGGTGAAGAAAGTAAGCAACCTGATTTATAAGTATGAAAATCACCTGGTTTTAAAACTGGTTTTTTTCCTATTACACCCTCACCGTCAACAATTTCTTGATCATTTAAAGAGTCAAAAATTTCCCAATGACGTGAAATTAGCTGTACGGAGTCTTTGCTATGGTTTTCTATTGTAATCTCATAACTAAAGGCAAAATGAATTTTGTAGTTTTTGAAGTAAGTGCCTTCAAAACTGGTCAAAACAGATATTTTTATGCCTCTTGTAATCTGAGAAACCATAGTATTGTATTAAATTAAAACAAATTTACAAAAAAATGAATTTACTTCGGTATTTTTTTTATTGTTTTTTAATTTATGATATTTAGAGAGTTCGCTGTTCCTTTTCCTAGTACTCTATCATAACGATCTCTATTTTCTCTATAATAAACAATAACAAAATAATCATTCTCGGTTTGATAAAAATTACCATCTATAGTGTTTTCATAATCGATTTTTCCTTTAGAGTCGGCAACAGTGTATTGATAATTAGTAAAACCTTGTTTTATCAAAATTGCTTTTTCGTAAATTGCTTTTTCTGTATTGTAGTCCATTTTAAACTCATTCGATAAACTAAAACTATTAAACATTCCGCTTACATAAATGCCTTTAGTTGAGTTGTGAGCGGGTGCAGAAAGACTAAAATATACCCAAGCATAATCGGCTTCTATTTCGCTATTGTTGGCATTAATATTTCTAGGCACAAAATTTCCATTGGTGTCTTGAGTAAAAGAATAGGGAAAATTAGTTCTAGCATTATTTTGAAATAAATAAGTGTTGTAGATATTTGTTCCACCATCTACACGTGCTACATTATTACTTGAGGACCGTATGTCTCGATTTTCAAAAAACAAAAATTCGTTTCCAGCCCAAAATTGGGTCTGAGTATCATATCGATAAATTAAATCATTTCCAATGGTGTATTGAGGTAAAATATCTTTAATGGCGCTACTCCATTGTCCGTTTTGCAACAATACCACTTTTACATTTTTTATAGGATTTTGAAAAGTAATTGTACTTGATGTAATTGAAAATTCTAAGTTGTGTTTGTAGGGAAGGTTTTCTATTGTTCGAGCACGTTTTACTTGTATTGGCACATTGACACGATCTTCATAAAGTATAAATTTTCTAGAAAAGACAAGGTCTTTTTGGTTATCCAAAATTTTCAGCATGTAGTTACCACTAATACGCAATTGTTGGGTAAATTGATTAGGTATCGGTAATTTATAATGAGAGTATAGTTGCAAAGCATTGAGAGAATTAGTATATTCTTGAATTCTTTGATTGTCGAAGCCCTGCAAATATTCGTTTTTTGGAATTTGAGTTGGAACCCAATTGTAATCACAATGCACAATTTCATAATAGTAATTGGCTTCATTTCCATATAAATCATCAAATTGTAATTGAAAACCTTCGCCTAATTTGAAAATTGGTATCTCGTTTTGTTGACTGTTTTGGACAAAAGTAACGGTTTTTATATTAAATGGAGGAGTAACTTCAATGAGGGCTTGAGCATTCATTGAAAAGCATATCAATAAAACAAAGATATTCCGAAGGTTAGAAATAAGCATGGTTTAAAAAAAAGTTAGAACGTAAAAGTAACAAATAATATTTTGCTGTTGTTATGATAAAAATAAATTTGTTTACTTTATTTAAAACACACCGGAATAATTTCGCCTGGAGACAAACAATATTTTTCTACCAGTTCAGCGGAAATTTTCGCAGTATAATCTTCTTCAATTACGGTGAAACCAATACTTCGTAATTTATTAAAATAATCAAGACCATAAATGCGAACGTGGTCGTATTGTCCAAAAATTGCAGCACGTTTTTTTTGGTCGGTAATGGTATCATCGGCAAAAGTTACCTTTCTTTTCAAGTCTTGAGGGATTTGAAGAATCGCCATGCCGCCTGGTTTCAAGACTCGATATAATTCTTGCATCGCCTTAGTATCATCAGGAATATGTTCGAGTACATGATTGCAAAGAATCGCATCATATTGATTGTCTTCAAAAGGTAAATTACAGATATCAGCTTTCACATCAGCCAATGGCGAAAACAAATCGGTTGTAGTATATTCTATATTTTTTTGATTCCGAAAACGTTTATAAAAGGCTTGTTCTGGCGCAAAATGTAGTACTTTCTTTTTTGTTTTAGAAGTAAAAAAGTCGGTTTCATTATTCAAATACAACCACAATAATCGATGTCTTTCGAGCGATAGTGTACTTGGCGACAATACATTATTGCGTTGTGTACCATAACCATAAGGCAAAAACATTCGGAAACTTTTACCATCTATTGGGTCAGTAAATGAATCGCCTTTTAATAGAAAAGCTAGAATAGGTCGTGCAAGATAACTCAAACGAATTAATAGAGGACGAGGAATGGTATTGAGTATTATTTTAAACACAGATTTCATATAGTAAAATTTAAACACGAATTTCACGAATTAACACGAATTAAATTGGGTATTAAAAATGAATTTCACTAATTGTATTGATTTGTTAAAGAATTATTCTTCGATATTTTAAGCTATCTTCTCCAAAGTTAACTAGTATTCCTAGTTTGTTTTGAGACGCAGCTAGATAGTTTAATGTTTGTTTTATTTCACTACTTGAAAGACTTTCAATTGCCTTTAATTCTAATATGATTTCATCAAAAACCACAAAATCAGCAAAGTAATAACTAGGTAATATGATGTCTTTATATTCAATATTGAATTTTGATTCTCTATAGTAAGGAATTTGATTTTTTTTAAATTCATATTCTAAAGCGTCTCCATAAACTTTTTCACTATGCCCTTTGCCAAGAATTCTATGCACTTCCATACATAGTCCAATAATGGTATAAGTTTCTTCTTTTAAATAAAGTTCGTGCATTTTTTAAGTTAGTTGTGAAATAATAATAGTTTAAAATTCGTGTTAATTAGTGAAATTCGTGTTAAACATTATATCACTAATGGCACTTTTCTAAACTCATCTTCTTCATTACTCACAATTCCCAAGGCTTTATAGACATAAGCAAAGGTTGATAAAATCTCGGGTTTACCGTCAATAATGGCTACATCATGTTCAAAGTGAGCTGATGGTTTTCCGTCTGCGGTGAGAATTGTCCATCCATCTTTTAATTGTTTTATGTTTTTGGTTCCCATATTAATCATGGGTTCAATGGCAACCACCATTCCTTCGACAAAAAGTTTTCCTCGACCGCGTTTTCCGTAGTTAGGCATTTCTGGATCTTCGTGCATTTTTTGGCCCAAGCCATGACCTACTAATTCTCGAACAACACCATAGCCATGACTTTCAGTATATTTTTGAATTGCATTTCCCACATCTTCAACACGGTTTCCTAATTTTAATTCTCGGATTCCAACATACAAAGATTCTTTGGTAACTTGCAATAATCTTTTGGTTTCGGGAGCTACTTCACCAATTTCGAAAGAATAGGCGTGATCGCCATGATATCCGTTTTTAAAGGCACCACAATCAACTGAAATGACGTCGCCATTTTTTAAAGGTTCATTATTAGGAATGCCATGTACAACTTGTGCGTTTGGACTCATGCAAAGTGAGTTTGGAAAACCATAAAGTCCAAGAAAACTTGGCACAGCTCCGTGATCTCTGATGAATTCTTCGGCTAATTTGTCTAGGTATAAAGTGGTAACGCCTTCCTTGATTTCTGAGGCAATCATTCCTAATGTTTTAGAAACGATTAAGGCACTTTCGCGCATTAATTCTATTTCTACCCGAGTTTTTTGGATAATCATAATTTAAATTTGTGGATGCAAAAATACAATTTTAAAATTATTAATCTGGATTAGCCATTATTTTAAAAAGCTCTGAATTGGAGACATAAAAACGATTTTCAAGGAGTATAGACGCTAATTGGGTAGCTACAAGATTATTCTCTCGGGTGTTTATTAAAAACAAGGAGCTTTCTCCAAAAGTGAAGAGTCGCTCTTCTGATTGTAACATAGTATTGTTGTCATTTACCAGTCCACTGATTAAATTACGCTGTTTTGATAGCGATTGAATTTCGATTTTTTGAGCGTTTATCTTGTTCGTCAATTGTACTTTTTCTAAATCAAGGACAAATTGAGTTTCTTGAATTTTAAATTTAGCCTGTTTCAAACTTCCTCTTTCTTTCCTTAAAAAAAGTGGAAAATAGAAATCTAAACCTACTTTGTAGTCGTTAAATTGGTATTGGTCAAAATTGCGAGGGTTAGACAAATAAGAATAACCAATATCAATTTTTGGCAACAGCATATTGGCTTTTAATCTTTTGTCTACGTTTAAAGATTCTATTTTACGTTCTAATAAATTGATTTTCGGATGATTGGTTATGGAAAAATCGGCATTTAGTAAATCATTAGTCTTTAATGTTTCTTCAATTGTAAGTGCTAATTTTTCCTCAGGAATTAAAGCGTCCGAAAGTTCTACTGGAATATTATTTTCTAACCAAAGAAAATTAGAAAGTTCCAGTTTGGCTTTATTTAATTTTAGTTGAGAATCTTCAAGACTTAGCAGTCGATTTTTAACAATTATTCCAGCTTCTATGCTATCAATGGCTGGTTTATCGCCTTGCTTAATCAATTCTTTAACACCCTTAAATCGAATTTGAGCATTGGTACTGTATTTTTGATACAATTGAACTTCATTATAGTTTTTTTTCCAATTAAAATAAGCCACTGCAGCATCATACAAAACTAGAATAGCTTCCAATTTTCTTTCGGATTGACTTTGTTTTACTTGAATTTTAGCTTTTCGTAAATCGGCCATTCTTTGATTTATAAAAAGTCCTTGCCCCAACGGAACGCTTACCCCAACAGAAGTTAAGCCTTGATTAGGAACATTATTTTCGGGATTAAGATACACGCCCTCATTGTTGTCAAATCCTGCTTTTATTTCGATACCATACCAAGTAGGTATTTTAAAACTACTGTTTAGTATCGAATAATACTCACTGTTCTTGAATTGTTTTTGATTGAAATCTACTTCTAATTTTGGATCAAAACCACCTCGTGCCATCATCAAATTGGCTTGAGCCATGCTGATTTCTAAAGAAGCATTTTTAACCAAAGGATGGTATTTTTTTACATAACCTAAGTATTCATTAAACAAAAACTCACTATCAATGTTTTTTTCGACAGCCAATTTCTTTGTTTGTGGTTGTGCCACAATACTCAGTAATAAAAAAGTAAAAAATAGGTATTTCATTATTTTTTTGCTTTAGTTTCTTTCGAAGATTTTGAACTAGTTTTATAGTAATCCGGCGGAAAACCATTTAATACCCGCCAAATTTCAAACCAAACAGGAACAGTATTTAACAAGGCGATAGTTTGTGCTCCAGAGCCTACCCTCAATTGTGAAGGCCATTTGTCTT
>NZ_JBJXDQ010000097.1:0-15170 GCF_046155325.1 Flavobacterium sp. | reverse complement strand
CATTTGATAAAAAGTGCTTTTTATTTCCCCTAAACAAGTTTTCGATATTTTATAATTGCAGTTTATGAAAGCATCTTTGGTTATGTTTTTTGTTAGAATTGAATTAAAATTGGTCTTATAGAAATTGTAATTGAATCCAAAATCAAAATTTATGGGAAGATTAAAATAGGTTGTTGCCGAAAATTTATAGCAACTTGAATAGGTTTTTATGTCAACAAAAGCAACACTATTTACCCTTGTTGGAGTTTCATTCCAATTCTGTATTGTCTCCAGTTTCGTTGCCATTTTCAATTTTCTAAAATAATTTACAATATTAAAACTTCCATTAAAATTGGTGCTTCCTTTTGAAAATATATATTTTTCAAACGATAAATTATTTGTAATTAGACTTTCTTTGTTATAAACATTTTTTGAATTTGTATAAAATAAGGATGTTCCTATTGAAAATCTTTTTACATCATTATATAAGTTGTGAGAGAAAAATAACGTTTTGTTTTTGAAAACACCTTCGTATTTTGTCCCTTTTTCAAATGTTTTATAATTGGATAATAGAAAATTTTCGTTCAGATAATTAATTTCGGGAGGTTTGTTGTTTTCAGAATAGGAAAGTGTAAAGTTTCCTATTTCAGTTTTCTTTAAATTAATTGAAAATAAAGGATTTAAAATTAGAATGCTATTGGTGTTACCATTCAATGAAAATTGATTTTGGATTGTATTTAAACTTGCTGTTGCATCTAATTTTTGGGTAAGATTGTATCGGAAATTATTTTCCAAAGAAAATTGATTTTGTTTTAAGACAGTATTGTTTTCATAAATTGTATTGTGAATTTCATTTTCAAAAAAAGTATTATTAATAATTTCTTTGCTGTTTTCAAATTGTAATCCTAGCGTATATTCTAGTTTTTTGAACCTTGATATCATTTTGCTTTTTAATCCAAAGTAACTATTAGAATTATCTGCATTTTCAACAACTATCGATTCAGGATTTAGGTTTAAAAAACTGTTTAAAAAAGGAGATTCTATTTTGTTATTTTGATTAATGTTGTCTTTTCCAAAATAGAAATAATTATGTAAAACTTTGTTGTCGGAAAGTCGATAGGTGTGATTGAAGTGGTTGTAAAAAGTTTGATTTTTGTCTTTAGAAGCTTGATTTATATCATCTTGATTAAATAGCAATTCTGAATATATAGTACTTGGATTGTTTTTGTAAATAAAAATATTGGTTAAGTAATTGTCATCATTCACAAAATATTTTAGCTCTAATTCTCCTGACGAAAGCGTTTTTTTACTAGAATAATTATTGTTTTCTGTATAAGTTATAGGGGTGTTTTCTATATTGTACTGTGTTTGTGAGAATGAGTTTTGCAATTGGTTGTCATTCGCAAAATATCCTACACCACGCAAGCTCATCGAATTGCTTATTTTTTTCGAAAAGCTTAATGAATTAAAAAATGCTTTGTTAAATACGCTTTGAGATTTGCTAAACGAACTGTTTTCGTTGCTATTGATGGTAAACAATGTTTTAGCCGTTTTCTCATATCGGTTTTCACCAAAAAGGTTGTTTTCATTGATAGATTTACTTACTTGGTCGGTTGCTTTTTCGCCAGAATTGTTATAATCAGCTAAATAAAACAGCTTAATTTTCTTTTTAAGCAATCCTAGATTAATTCCTTCTTTCCAGCGATTTCCTGAAATTATTCCAGCTCCAGCCAATATATTCCCAAACCAGATGTTTTGTTTGTCTTTTTTTAGTTTTAAATTCAATGCAACTTTATCTGAATTATTCATTTTTTTTAGAATAGGGTTGTCTTCAAAAGCATCAATGATTTGTACGGCGTCGAGGGTTTTAGCGTCGAGATTTTTAGTCAATAGCTTATAATTTTTGTCAAATAAATCTTCCCCTTCAATTAACAATTTATCAATTGTTTTGCCGTGAGCTTTTATAGAACCGTCTTTTTGCACTTCTATTCCTGGAAGTTTTTTCAGAATATCCTCTACGGTTTGCTCGGTTTTATTACTAAATGATGCCACTTTTATAGTGGTTGTATCTCTGCTAATTCTAATTTTTTGATTGGCTTCAATTACTACTTCTTTAAGGTATTCTGTTTTTTCTTCTAAAATAAAAGATTGATAAAGATTTGATTTTGAAGTTAAATCAATTGTTATTTCTTTTTTAGCATATCCTAAACTTGCAACAGATACTTTAATTTGAGTGTTAATTAGTTTTTCAAAAACTAAATTATAACTCCCTTTATCATCGCTATACGTGTATGCAAGTGTATTCTCTAGATTGTCATAAACCAAAACAGAAGCATTTTCGATGCCTCTGTTTTGATTGTCTTTTATTGTTCCCGAAATTTTTATCTCCTGAGAAAGCATTAAAATTGGGAAAAGTAATAAAACTAAAAACTTGTTTTGCATTTATTAAAATTCAATAAACTGTTCAGATATTTTTGGATCTATAAATATTACGTTTGGAAATCTTTTTTGCGCTATTCTTTGTTTGTCTATAGTTACGTCTATTTGTTCCTGCTGAAAAAGTTTGAATTCATCAAAGCTCTTAAATGCAATTCCTTTTGGTGTACTTATGTATTTAACATTTTCTTTGATTTTTGTGGGATATTCGATGCTTTTAAAATACCAATATATATGCTTATTAGTATCATAAGCTTCGAGAATTATTCCGGGCAGTCCGTTTAATTTCCAAGGACCAAATGGCAAGGCTATTTCAGTTGTGAACCAGGCTATGTAATTTCTACCTCTAAAAAAACTCGTTGCTTTTTTGCAAATAAAAGAGCCTATTTTTTTAGTTTCTTTTTCAATTTTCCAATTCATTTTTGGAGTAATTTCTTTGATATAAAACTGTTTTCCTAAGAATAAATTAGACCACATAGTTTTTTTTGCAATATTATAAACCACCTGATCGCCTTGCTTACTGACTTTCGTCCCGAGGTATATTGATCCACCTTTGTCATCATTTAAATATGTTTTTTCTTCATTCATCTTTTCTGCCTTCTCTAGACTATCTTTTGCTGTAACATAATATGACTGATTTTTATTAAACACCATATAGGCATTACTGTCTGTCCCTTTTGCATCCCCACTTTGCAATGCATTTATTTCTCCATAATAAATAATGCCTTTTTGTAATTGAGCGAATGAGTGTGTTGTTGTAACAAATATGAACAGTAATATAATTTTTTTCATCTTACTTTATTATTTAAAAAATGCTTTATGCTGCTTTATTGATTATTTTTTAATCACAAATTGAATAGGCAATTTCCAGTGCTGCACTATGTTGCGAGCCTCTTTCCATCAAAAAAGTCCCAGTTCGCCCATCTCCACAGCTATAATACCAAGTTTGTAATTCGACATTTAATTTTTTTACATTATAATTTTTTACACCAAAAGAACTTAGTGTAAACATTCCTACGACTGATAACACGATTAATTTTTTCATAATTTTTTGTTTTTAAAGATTTTTAAAAGTAATAATTTTTTACAGCATAAAGCATTACAAATCAAAAAAAAAAAACGATTTGTCAAAATATTTAACATATATTTTCTTTATTTATAATTTGTATAAATAATAAAATTGTTACGACCGAAGTTATTTATTGTTAATAACTATAATTGAAATTCAAACCCATAAAATGTATTTTTGGAAATGAATAAAAACAGATTTAGTTTTTAGGTTTGTCTTCCTGTTAAAGCTGAAATCTGCAATCTAAAATCTAAAATTTCTATGTACTTAATATTCGATACCGAAACCACAGGATTACCAAAGCGTTGGGGCGCACCCATTTCCGATACCGACAACTGGCCAAGATGTATTCAAATTGCATGGCAGCTGCACGATGACATGGGAAAACTCATCGAACATCAGGATTTTTTGGTAAAACCGGAAGGATTTAATATTCCGTATGATGCCGAAAGAATTCACGGTATTTCGACTGAATTGGCCGATGCCGAAGGAATTCCTTTGTCCGAAGTTTTGGAGAAATTCAATATTGCTTTATCGAAAACTAAATTTATTGTGGGTCAAAATCTAGGTTTTGACGTCAATATTATGGGTTGCGAATTTTATAGATTGGGTATCGAAAGTCCAATGAGCTCGATGCCAATTTTGGATACTTGTACCGAAGTTACCGCCTCATTATTGAAACTGCCTGGAGGTCGTGGCGGAAAATTCAAACTGCCTACATTAACCGAATTACATCAATATCTTTTCAACAAACCTTTTGCAGAAGCGCACAACGCAACTGCTGATGTCGAGGCAACCACGCGTTGTTTTTTCGAATTAATTCGTACCGAAGTTTTTACCAAAACGGAGCTCGAAGTGGAGCAGGAATATTTCGAGGATTTCCAATTAAAAAATCCAAGAGAAATTCAGCTTATTGGTTTACAGCACATTAATTTAAAGGAAGCCTCCGATAAAATTCGGCAGCAATTGGGCGGTCAGCAAGCGGCACCCATTTCGAAACAGGAGCTTTCCGATAACAAACAAATTTTAATCGATTCTGATTTTGTGTATTTGCATAATCATACCCAGTTTTCGGTATTGCAATCTACCATTAGCGTTGCCGCCCTTGTTAAAGCCGCTTCGCAACAAAAAATGCCCGCTGTAGCAATTACGGATCATGCTAATTTAATGGGTGCTTTTCACTTTGTTCGTGATATTTTATACCATAATAAAGCGGCTGAGGCCAAAAATAAGGATGCGATTGCAAAAGGGGAAGAACCGACCGAAGTTTCGATTAAACCCATCGTAGGTTGTGAATTTTTTGTTTGCGAAGACCATAAAAATAAGTCGGTAAAAGACAATGGGTACCAAATTGTGCTTTTGGCAAAGACCAAAAAAGGCTATCTTAATTTGGCTAAAATGTCTTCGATTGGATATACCGAAGGCTTTTATTATGTGCCTAGAATTGATAGAAAAATAATTCAAAAGTACAAAGAAGATATTATCGTTTTGTCAGGGAATCTCTATGGGGAAATCCCAAATAAAATCCTGAATTTGGGTGAAAACCAAGCCGAAGAAGCCCTGCTTTGGTGGAAACAAGAATTTGGCGAAGATTTCTATATTGAAGTAATGCGCCATAATCAGGAAGACGAAAATAGGGTAAATGAAGGTTTAATTTCCTTGGCAAGAAAAAACGATGTCAAATTAATAGCTACAAATAATACCTTTTATATTGATAAAGAAAATGCCAATGCGCATGATATTTTATTGTGTGTAAAAGAAGGCGAAAAGCAATCTACGCCAATAGGGCGAGGTCGTGGTTGTCGATACGGCTTGCCTAACCAAGAATATTATTTCAAGTCGGGCGAGGAAATGAAAAAAAACTTCAGCGATTTGCCAGAAGCGATTTCGAATATTTCTGAAATCATAGCTAAAATCGAAATTTATGATTTGGCTCGCGAAGTTTTGCTACCAAAGTTTGAAATTCCAGTCGAATTTAATGTTCCGCAAGACGCCATTGACGGTGGAGTTCGAGGTGAAAACGCCTATTTGCGACACCTTGCTTTTGAGGGAGCCAAGCGAAGATATAAGGAAATCACCCCCGAAATTCAGGAGCGATTGGATTTTGAGTTGATGACCATCGAAAACTCAGGTTATCCCGGGTATTTCTTAATTGTTCAGGATTTTATCGCTGCAGCACGAAAAATGGAAGTTTCTGTTGGTCCCGGCCGGGGATCTGCCGCGGGATCCGTGGTGGCGTATTGTTTGAAAATTACCAATATTGATCCTCTTTTATATAATTTACTTTTCGAAAGATTTTTGAATCCAGACCGGGTTTCACTTCCCGATATCGACATCGATTTTGATGATGAAGGAAGAAGTAAAGTGATGGATTATGTAATCAAAAAATACGGTTCAAAACAAGTGGCGCAGATTATCACGTATGGAACAATGGCTGCAAAATCGGCAATTCGAGATACGGCAAGAGTGCTGGATTTACCCCTTTTTGAAGCGGATAAAATAGCCAAATTACTTCCAAATTTAATTCCGTCTAAATGGAGTTTGTTCCGATTTTTGAAAGATGCAGAAAGTGATATAAAGAAGATTCTACGTCCTGAAGATTTTGAAAAAATAAAAGAACTTATTGGGATTTCCAAGGAAGATGACCTTAGTGGCGAGACCATTCAACAGGCAAAAGTTCTAGAAGGAAACCTTAGAAATACTGGGATTCACGCTTGTGGTGTAATTATTACGCCAAGTGATATTACGGATTTCGTTCCGGTGGCTACGGCCAAAGATTCGGATTTGTATGTGACTCAGTTTGACAACTCCGTTGTGGAAAGCGCAGGTCTATTAAAAATGGATTTCTTGGGTTTGAAGACCCTGACTTTGATTAAAGATACCGTTAAATTAGTAAAATATAGAAATAACATTGACCTGAATCCAGACGAATTTCCAATTGATGATTTAAAGACATACGAGCTTTTTCAGCGTGGCGAAACAGTTGGTATTTTCCAGTATGAAAGTGCCGGAATGCAAAAATACATGAAGGAATTAAAGCCAACGGTTTTTCCGGATTTGATTGCCATGAATGCCTTATATCGCCCAGGGCCAATTGCTTATATCCCTAGTTTTGTTAGAAGAAAAAATGGGGAAGAGGATATTATTTATGATCTTGATGCTTGTGAAGAATTACTAAAAGACACCTACGGAATTACGGTTTACCAAGAACAAGTAATGCTTTTATCTCAAAAATTAGCCGATTTCTCCAAAGGCGATGCTGATGTTTTGCGTAAAGCAATGGGGAAAAAGCAGAAAGATGTTTTGGATAAAATGAAGCCTAAATTTATCAGTCAGGCAGTCGCTAGAGGGCATGCTGAAGATAAATTAGAGAAAATATGGAAAGATTGGGAAGCGTTTGCGGAATATGCCTTTAACAAATCGCATTCTACTTGTTATGCTTGGATTGCGTACCAAACTGCTTATTTGAAAGCGAATTATCCAGCCGAGTATATGGCGGCGGTTTTATCAAATAACATGAGTGATATCAAGCAAGTTTCGTTTTTTATGGAAGAATGCAAGCGGATGGGATTGCAGGTTTTGGGGCCTGATGTAAATGAGTCGTTTTATAAATTTACGGTCAACGATGATTATGCGGTTCGTTTTGGGATGGGCGCTGTAAAAGGAGTTGGTTCTGGAGCTGTGGCAACCATTGTCGAAAGTAGAAAGCTTGGAAAATACAAATCGATTTTTGATTTAACGAAGCGTATCGATTTGCGTGCAGCTAATAAAAAAGCATTAGAAAACCTTGCTTTGGCTGGTGGTTTTGATTCGTTTCAGGGCGTTACTAGAGCGCAATATTTTCATGATGATGGCGACGGAATTACCTTTTATGAAAAAGCCATTCGCTATGGAGCGAAGTTTCAGGAAAACGAAAATTCGTCGCAGGTGAGTTTGTTTGGCGAAAGCAGCGACGTGCAAATTGCAGAACCTATAGTTCCCCCTTGCGAGGATTGGAGTGCAATGGAAAAATTGGCGAAAGAGAAAGAAGTGGTTGGGATTTATATTTCGGGACATCCGCTGGACGATTTTAAATTCGAGATGAAATATTTTTGTAACTCTAAATTGGAAACCCTAAAAGATTTGAATCAAAACATTAATAAAAACTTGACTTTTGGCGGAACTATTAGCAATGTTCAGCATAGAGTGGCCAAAAACGGAAAAGGCTGGGCGATATTTAATTTGGAGGGTTATGATGAAAGTTATGAATTTAAGATTTTTGGAGAAGAGTACATGAAAAACCGCCATTATCTTATTCCAAATAGTTTTACATATATTAAAGTATTGGTAAAAGAAGGTTGGATAGACAGAGATACGGGTAAAAGAGGGGAGCCAAGATTACAGTTTTCTGAATTTAAAATGTTGCAAGATGTATTAGAAACTTTTGCAAAAAAAATAAGTATTTTATTGGATATAAAAGATTTGAATTCAGAATTTATTTCGAGACTGAATGCTATTTTTCAAGCCAATAAAGGAGATAATCAAGTGACTTTTGATGTCTTAGAATTAGAAACCATTAAAAAACAAGTTGAGGTTGTTCCAGAAGTTGAGTCAGTGGAAGAAAAAACGGAAGCGGTTTTGTTTCAGGATGAAATTCCTGAGGAAGCAGCTATTTTTACTGAAGAAATTTCCGAAGAGGAGGAAGAACTTATTATAGTAGAATCTATTGCGGAGGTCGCGGAAACTAAAGTGATAACTAGTTTATCTATGCCGAGTAGGAAGTTGAAAATTAAAATTTCGAATGAGTTGCTGGTCGAGTTGGAGAAAATGCAGATTAATTTTAGGTTGAATTAGAACTACAAATACCATAGCCCTGATGGAAACGGCATCCTTTGCTTGCCTTCTTTAGGCAAGCAAAGATAGAGTGTACAGCAGGAACAGCTCCAAATAAGTATTGACAATACACACATAATCAAAACTAATTTAAGAATAGTGTTTGATTGGTTTTTAATTTATAAATTTGCAGTCAAGTTTTAATTTTAAACAATGGAACTCTAAACTTTAAACAATATAGAATATGGCATTAGCAATAACAGATGCTACTTTTGAGGAAGTAGTTTTGAAATCAGACAAACCAGTAATGGTAGATTTTTGGGCAGCATGGTGTGGGCCTTGTAGAATGGTGGGGCCAATCATTGATCAACTTGGCGAAGAATACGAAGGACGCGTAGTTGTAGGCAAAGTAGATGTTGATGCAAACCAAGAATTTGCTGCAAAATACGGTGTGAGAAATATACCAACAGTATTGGTTTTTCATAATGGAGAAGTAGTAGGCAAACAAGTTGGAGTTGCTCCAAAACAAACTTACGCTGATAGTTTAGACGCATTGTTGTAATCTAAACATTGAGATTTATAGAATTAAGGTTTGGCGAAAGTCAAGCCTTTTTTATTTAAATTCGTTTTCAATTTACTTCTTTCTAAAATAAAATTTAGCCATGAATTTACTTCGTCTGTTCGTCCCGCAAAATAGCGGAACTCGGGTCACGAATTAACACGAAAATTTTAGCTTTAAATTGCACGAATTTCAATTAAGAGAAACTGCAATTGGTGTCGTTATATTTTTAAAATCATTAATTTGTGCTAATTAGTGAAATTCGTGGCAAAAAAATCATACTTTCAATTCGTAGCTGTAGTAATCTTTTAATACATTTGAAGAATGAAAATCGAATCGCAAATAGAGAAAATATCCAGTTTCCAACATCTTGAGCTGTTGGCCAACCAAATTGTGGAAGGTTTTATTTCGGGAATGCACAAAAGTCCTTTTCATGGTTTTTCGGCTGAATTTGCCGAACATAAAGTTTACAATGTTGGCGAAAGCACAAAACATATTGATTGGAAATTGTTTGCCAAAACCGACAGGTTATACACCAAACGATTCGAGGAAGAAACGAATTTACGTTGCCACATCATCATCGATAATTCGTCGTCTATGCACTACCCAAAGCTCAATGAAAATCAACCGTTTTATGAGAGTAAAATTGGTTTTTCTGTTTTGGCATCAGCTGTTTTAATGAATTTATTAAAGAAACAACGCGATGCCATTGGGCTTAGTGTTTTTTCGGATACTTATGAATATTATGCCCCCGAAAAAGGGAGTGATCGGCATCATAGAATGGTGTTGAATGCACTAGAGAATCTCTTAGAGAAACCAAAAACTCAAAAAAGAACCGATACAATAACATTCTTGCACCAAATAGCCGAAAAAATGCACCGCCGTTCGATGATTATTCTTTTTACGGATATGTTTCAATCAGGCAATGAGGGTGTTCTGTTTAATGCCCTACAACACCTGAAACACAACAAGCACAAAGTGGTTTTGTTTCATGTGATTGATAATAAAACCGAATTAAATTTAGAATATGACAACACTCCAAGGAAATTTATAGACTTAGAAAGTGGTGAAGAAGTTACTATTTTTGCCGATAATGTAAAGCGAGAGTATGAAAAAGGAGTGAATGCTTACTTCAAAAAACTAGCATTAACCTGTTCGCAAAACAAAATCAAGTACATTCCTGTTGGGGTTTCAGACAATTTTGAGAAGATATTGACCACATATTTAGTTGAAAAACAAAAGTTTGGCTAATTACCAAAAATTTATTAAAATGTTTTTTACAGAAACACTTGTAGATACAAAATTCTATAGTATATTTGCAACCGCATTATAGCGATGGTTTGGTAGTTCAGTTGGTTAGAATACCTGCCTGTCACGCAGGGGGTCGCGGGTTCGAGTCCCGTCCAGACCGCTAATCCCGAAGTTTCGGGAGGGATAAAGGTTTTCAGAAATGAAAGCCTTTTTTGCCCTAAAAAGCATTTAAGATTGTTGTGTTGTTTTGCCCAGAAATGGGCTGGTTTAGTAGTTAGACCAATGGAAAGCTTTTCACTTTAATGTGATGAGCTTTTTTGATTTAAGGTTAATACTGAATCATTACAAAAACTTGTTAATTTGCAAAATAGTTAAACTAAAACCAATAAACAGAACTCATTACTTCCATAAATTTATTTTTTGTATTTTTGAAAACCCAAAGTAACGGGTATTTGGTAAGCGAATATGAAAAAAATAATTCTTACAGTATTTATATCACTACTTCTTTTTAGTTCCTGTCAGTACTTTGAAAAGCAAGTGCCTTCAGAAAAGGATTTGTTGCAAAAGGAATTGAAAGCCATTAATTGGAAAGAAGTAGACGAATTTCCTTCCGTTTACGGTTCTGATACTATAGAAAATAAAATTGAGCGTCAACAATGTTTTTTTGAATATATGACGCAGCTCATCCAGCATAAATTAAGTGTTGACACCCTGTCGGTGCTCTATCCAGAATTGGATACGATCGAAGTTAAAGTTACGGTTTTTCCCAATTCAAGAATTATTTTCGAGCCTCTATTCCCTAAAGATTCAGTTGCCTATGACACCGTAAAAATTGACAGTATTTTAAAAGCGCGTTTGGTTGGTTTTCCTAAAATAAATCCAGCTATCAAAAGAGGAATTCCCGTTAAAACCCAATTTATTCTTCCTGTTATTCTAAAAGTGGAATAATAAAAGCTAAAAGGTTTAAAAATTTCAAAATCTAAAATTTTCGCCCTTTCCATTCATATTTCCCAGAAAAAGAATATAACACTACTGCCATGGTAAAAAAAGGATACCATAGGCTTCCTAAAACTTTATAAAATAGTTTCCCTTCATTTAAAAAATGATTCGCTTTATGAATTAAAACCATCTCTGCAACAAATTTCAAAACAAAAAAGAAAATCATTCCTTGAAAAGGGTAAAAACCTAATAAAAATTCCCCGATGGCTAACATCCAAGCCATATTGGTCAAAAAAACTACACATCCTAAACAAACACCAAAATAGCTCTGAAAGGAACTGGTTTTTGAAACCCAACGCACTCTTTGTTGAAACAATGATTGCCAATTATCTAGGGGTTTTGTAATTACAATAGTATCTTTTGATTTCAAATAATGTACTTTTTCCGGAAATTTTGACATTGCTTTTTGCAATAAAAAAACATCGTCTCCACTCGCTATTTGATCATTCCCTTTGAAACCTTCTAATGCTTGGAAAAAAGATTTTTTGTAAGCAAAATTGGCTCCATTACATAAAAACCCCTTTCCCAATCCGAAGCTAGCAATAGTAACCGCTTGCAAACTGGTAAAATCTAATAACTGAAAATGATGTAAAAAAGTTGGCTTACAATTATAAGTAACCGCTCCTGCAATCATCGAAACATCATGACTATTTATATATTCGTCTAAATTAAGTAGCCAATTTTTATTAACTACACAATCAGCATCGGTAGTGATAACCCAATCAGTGTTTACATACTCAATAGCTGTAGTAATAGCCTCTTTTTTTGGCGAATTTGAAATCCGTTTATTCTTAATTACTGACATCTTGAAACTCAAATTTGGTATTTTAAAAGTCTCAATGGTGTCATCGTCAATTAAAATCACTTCAAACAAATGAATTGGATAATTCAGCTTTGAGAAACTTTCTAAAAGAATAGGTAAATTTTTAGATTCATCCCGAAAAGGAACCACAATCGTAAACTTCGTCTTTGGTGTAATGTTGGTAACTTCAAAATCATTAATCTTTGAAAAACCATATACTAACCAGCCCATGGTAAGCAAATAAATTACTATTACTATATATATACTTACAATCATCTTGTTGCCTTAACTTTAAAATTGAGAACATAATAACTCCCCAAAAGCACTGGCAAAACCACGTTTAGCAACCACATCAAAGTACTTATAAAAACTACAATCCATTCGTTGACGCCTAAAATACCGAAGAAATAAACCGCCACACTTCCTTTTACAGCAAAATCTAAAAATTGAAAACTAGGCAGTGAAGAAGCTAAAAAATAAACGGTGGCAATGCTAGACATCATCGTTAGATAAGGCAAATCCACATCAAAAGCTAGCAACAAAAAATAGTATTGATGCGAGAAAACTATATAGCGCAAAAAGCCTAAAAACATATTTTTTCGATGAATTTTTTTCGGTATTTGATTGATTTTTTGAATTAATTTTTCGAGAGAATGGTCTTTAATTTTGATTTTTTTCAAGCCAAAACCCAAAACCCAAAACCCAAAAAAAGCAATTAATAGTAACAAAACCCAAAACCTATAACCCAAAATCCATAACCCAATAGTTCCAAAAAGAACGGTTATAATCAGTTGAATTCCGTTACAGATTAGGTTCAGAAAAACAATTTTTTTAATTTTTATCTTTTCAAAAAACAAAGCTTTTCCGGCGTATTCCCCTATTCCGTTTGGCGTAAAAATACCAGCAGTCAAAGAACCTAAAACTTGCTTTGTTGCTTCTGGTAAAGAAATTTTATGAAGATAAGAGACTAAATTTTGCCATTTCAAAATTTCAAAAAATCGATTCAAAAAACTCAAGAATAAGATGAAAATTATTCCTGAAATAGATTGATTTTTTTTAAAAAAAGCGTGAAATTGATCCCAATCTAATTTGTCGTTATTAGCAAGTTGGTGGTAAATAAAATAAAAAGCACCGCTAACAATTAAAAGTTTGGTAACTACAATCAGGAATTGTTTAGCTTTGTGAGAAATTGAAATCATGGTTACAAAGAAACAAAACTTTGAACGTGAAATTTGAAACCTCATACAAAATCTTTTGGCAAACGAACGCATCATATTAGGAATCGATCCAGGAACCACCATCATGGGTTTTGGTATAATAAAAGTAGTAGGCAAAAATATGCAGTTTGTTCAACTCAACGAGTTGCAATTATCTAAATATGACAATCATTATCAAAAATTGAAAATTATTTTTGAAAGAACCATCGAACTCATAGATACTCACAATCCCGATGAAATTGCTATCGAAGCTCCTTTTTTTGGGAAGAATGTACAATCGATGTTGAAATTAGGTCGTGCTCAAGGCGTAGCCATGGCGGCTGGGCTTTCGAGAGATATTCCCATCACCGAATATGAGCCCAAGAAAATAAAAATGGCGATCACCGGAAACGGAAACGCCAGTAAAGAACAAGTTGCAAAAATGCTTCAACAACTTCTTGGGTTAAAAGAATTACCAAAAAATCTTGATTCTACTGATGGTTTGGCTGCTGCGGTTTGTCATTTTTTCAATTCTGGAAAAGTGGTGGGTGAAAAAAGTTATACGGGTTGGGATGCGTTTGTGAAAAATAATGAAGAACGAATAAAGAAATAGTGTTCAGTGTTCAGGTTTTTAGTGTTCAGTAACGCTTGTAAAAAATAGTGTTCAGTTTTTAGTGTTCAGTAAAACATAATAATATGAAATTTCAAGATTTATTAGGTTATAAAAAAGGGTTTGAAGTGGCAATGGAGGTTTTTGAAATAACCAAAATCTTTCCAAAAGAAGAAACGTATTCTCTAACAGATCAAATAAGAAGAAGTTCGAGAAGTGTCACAATCACAATAGCTGAAGCCAACAGAAAAAGAGAATATCCTAAATATTTTCATAGTAAACTAACTGATGCAGATGCTGAAAATTCTGAGACACAAGGTTGGCTTGAATATGCTTTAGCTTGCAAGTACATAACTTTACAAACGTTTAATAATTTGACTGAAAAGTCTAAAGAGGTTGGAAAGTTAATTAATTATATGATTTTAAATCCTGAAAAGTTTGGAGTTAAAAAAGAGTAAAAAAATAGTGTACAGTTTGCAGGTCTTTAGTTTGCAAAACTGATCACTAATAAACTGAATACTGAACACTTCTTAAATCTGAACACTAAAAAATGTCAGGAATCTACATTCATATCCCTTTTTGCAAGCAAGCCTGTCATTATTGCGATTTTCATTTTTCGACTTCCATGAAGAAAAAAGACGATATGGTTTTGGCTTTAGCCAAAGAAATACAAATGCGCAAAAGCGAGTTTGAAAAGGAAGTTATTGAGACAATCTATTTTGGAGGAGGAACGCCAAGCAGATTGCAGATTGCAGATTTGAGATTGCAGATTGATACGATTTATAAAAATTATAAAGTCGTTCCAAACGCAGAAATCACTCTTGAAGCCAATCCAGATGATTTGTCGAAAGAATATTTGATCGAACTTTCAAAAATCGGAATAAACCGTTTAAGCATTGGGATTCAGTCTTTTTTTGAAGACGATTTACAAATGATGAATCGAGCACATAATTCGGCGGAAGCCAAAAATTGCTTGGAAGAAGCTACTAAGTATTTCGACAATATATCTCTTGATTTAATTTACGGAATTCCTGGACTGAGCAACAAAAAGTGGAAAAAAAATATAGAAACTGCTTTATCTTTTGGCATTCCGCACATTTCAAGTTATGCTTTGACTGTGGAACCCAAAACGGCTTTGAGTAAATTAATTCAAACCGGAAAAATCTCAAAACCCAATGACGATTTAGCGCAGGAGCATTTTACTATTCTTGTCGAAACCCTCGAAGCAAACGGTTTTATTCATTACGAATTGTCGAATTTCGGTAAAGAAAACTATTTTTCAAAGAATAATTCGGCTTATTGGTTAGGAAAAAAATATATTGGAATTGGTCCTTCGGCACACAGTTATAACGGGATTTCAAGAAGTTGGAATATAGCTAATAATTCCTTGTATCTAAAAGCAATTGGTGAAAATCAATTACCTAACGAAACAGAAATATTATCTTTAACAGACCGCT
>NZ_JBJXDQ010000096.1:0-54238 GCF_046155325.1 Flavobacterium sp. | reverse complement strand
TCTTTGTCTAAAACTGCATCTCCGTCTGTATCAGGCCATGGACAACCAAAGTTTTCTTTTGGTCCTTTTACACTAGGGCATTTATCATCACCGTCTTTGATTCCATCTACATCAGTATCAGGACATCCTTTGAAAGCTGCTAAACCAAAAACATCAGGACAATCATCTTCTTTGTCCATAATTCCGTCTTTATCAGTATCTGGACAACCTTTGAATTCAGCTAAACCAGCTACTTCGGGACAATCATCTTCTTTATCCATAATTCCATCACCGTCGGTATCAGGACAACCTTTGAATTGTTTTAAACCAAAAACTTCAGGACAATCATCGTATTTGTCATAAATTCCATCTTTGTCAGTATCTTTTCCACCAAATTTAAATGTAAGACCTGCTGTATGTTGGAAATGAATTGGTGAATCCGGATTATCTGTTCCTGGATAGTTTCTCTCACCAAAATTATGTTTGTAGGTTGTAGCTAATGATAAACCAACAAATTCAGTAAACCATAAAGTGACACCTGCGCCACCATTTAAAGTACCAAAACTATTATCTCCAAAGAATGTATAACCACCTCCCATTTGAAGAGAAGGGTCAATAACTTTAGATTTAATCATATTCATGAAACTATATTTAATAACACCATCAGCTGCATAATACATTAAATCGCCAGGAGATATTGCAACATCTGTATGTCCTGGACCTTCCCAGTTAGCGTATTTTGTTATTTTATTTAAAGATCCTGACACACCAAAAGAAAAGTTATCGCCTACGTATCTAGTCACGTTTAAATAAGATACAGAAGGAATAACATTCCAGCTCTCGTTTACTTTAAAAAAATTTGAAAAGTGATCTCCAAAATGGCTTGGTCTATCACTAGCGCTAGTTCTTGTATCAACAGCGTTGACACCAAAAGTAATCGTCCATGGATTATTTCCGTCTTGTGCATTTGAAGTAAAGCTCAATATTAGCATTACAGCAAATAAAATTTTGTTAATTTGTTTCATCTTTTTTTTTTAAATTACGATTTAGTTAATTACTGACAAAAGTAATATGTAATTTTTACAAAACAAAATAAAATGTTAAATAAAACCTAATAAAAACCCTTTTTAACATAGAATTGTATTATAAAAGCAGTGCTAAAGTTGAAAAACTTACCCGTTTTAAGTCGTGATAATTATGTCTAAGACATTTTATTATTTCTGTTTCTTAACAAATTACTCATTTTCTAAAAATTAATCACATTGATTTCTCCGCCGATATATATAAGTGCTTTTTTTACCACTTTATAATCCATTAATTCAATTGCTTTTTGATAATTTTCTAGTTGCAATTGATGCTTTTGATGATGCGTACCGGTTTTATAATCTAATAAGTAGATTTCATTATTTTGGGTTACTACCATCTTATCTGGTTTTACAGCATTTCCATCTTTTTGAATAATTGTTTTTTCGTTTAATACAATATTATCTTGAGAAAAATAAACTAATAAATCTGTATGATTTATAATTTCATATAAAGTTTTTATCACAATTTCTTTTTGAGACATGGTAATCAAACCGTTTTCAATAGCATTTTTTATTGCAAATTCAATATCGCTTTCTGTTTTTATAAAAGACAAGATTTCGTGAATCACATTTCCATATTCGATTGCTTCTTGCTGAAATGTTCCCCACATCAATGCTTCTCTTTGAGCCATTTTAATGTGTTTTGGATTTAAAACATCGTTGACAAGCGAGATTGTTTTTAAATCATCTTTTATATTACTCGCTAATGACAATTTTTTCGGATTACCTATTTCATATTCTAAACGGTTTTGTTGAAATTGGTTTTTCTTTACTAAATATTTGATAAAGAATGAAGCCATATTGTCTGGATACAATCCGTCTTTTTTTGGTTCTAAGTATTGCGAAACAATATAAAGTTGTTCTTCTGCTCTAGTTAAAGCTACATAAAGAACATTAATATTATCTAATAATTCTTCTTGCTTTTTTTGAAAATATACCTCCGATGCTTCGGTGCCAAAACCTTCTACAGCACTAGTATTATCAATAAGTATTCTTGGTAAATCAAAAAAGTCTTCATCGGCATTTATCCATAATTTATCTTTTGGTTTTCGGCTATAATCTTCTTCAGCAAATGGAAAAATTACTACAGGAAACTCTAATCCTTTAGATTTGTGGATGGTCATAATACGCACAGCATTTTTTCCTTCAGGAGATGGAATGCTAAATTTATCCGCATTTTTATCCCAATAATTTAAAAAATCCGAAATACCCGCTTGATTTCTTATGTCTCGATCTAGAACGATGTCCATAAAGAACTGAACATAAGCATTCGTTTTATTGAGTTTAAGAAATGTTGATATAATAATCTCTACGGCTTCATATAATGATTTTTTTCTGATATTTTCAAAAGATAAAGTGACATCAAAACTTGCTAACCAATCTTCAAAATCACTTTCATTACTGTTAGTCATTCCTTGGGCGATAAAATCATGAACTGGTAATTTTTTTTGATTGTTTTGAGACAAATAATGTAAAAAATAAGATTTTGATTCTAAATCCGATTTGTTTTTTAAATATTTTAAAATATGAATTATAAAACGCACTTCTGTAGCATTTTGAATCATCAATGTTTCTGACGATAAAATTGGAATATGTTTTTGGGTCAAATAATTTGCTACAGCAATACCCTGTTTTCGTTTTCTAGTTAAAACTACAATTTCGCGATATTCAAATCCATTTTCAATCGTTTTATTTATAGCATTCAAAGTCGCTTCAACAAATAAAGCTGTTTTATCTAATGCTTCTTCTTCGTATTCATTTTCTGCTACTTTTGGAATAAAGGAAATATTGACATAACCACCTGTTTTATTGTTAGACTTTTGAAAACTTTGATTAGCATATAAATCTTTGAAATCTTCTTCTTTAAATTCGTTAGAAATCAATTTAAAAAAATCATTATTAAAATCAATTATTTGAGAATAACTCCGAAAATTTTTTTCCAAATAAAACAATTCACTTGGGTGATTTGGAAAAGCTTTTTGATCTTTGGCTAATTCAATAAACTGTTCGGCTTTACCACCTCGCCATCTATAAATAGACTGTTTTGGATCGCCTACTATCATTAAAGTTCCTTTTTCTCCATTTTCTTCCCCATCTAGAGCATTAGCAATTAATGGGATTAAATTCTGCCATTGCATTTCTGAGGTGTCTTGAAATTCGTCAATAAAAAAATGGCGATACCTTTCACCCATTCGTTCGTAAATAAATGGTGCTGGCTGATTTTGAATTTCGCGATGAATTATTGAGTTGAATTCAGATATGGAAAGTAAATTTTGTTCTACTTGAATCTTGGCTAATTCATTACTAACTGTATTCAACAAGGATAAAGGAGTAATGTTTTTTAGAAATGCTTTGTAAAAGTCTCTTTTTTCAAAACTTTTATATATTTCAGACAAAACTTGTAATAATTCAGGTATTATATTTTCGATTTCCGAACGATCTTTTGCTGTTTTATTAATTCTAATATCTTCAAATTCGTGATACGTTTTGTTTTTTGGATTAAAATTTCCTTCCTCAATACTTTGTAAATGTTTTGGAAAATAAGACCCAGAAAATGATTTGACATCTATCCCTTTTTTTTCAATCAACGATAATGCATTTTGAGCAAGTTTTGAATTTGCTGTTTCTAAAACTTTACAAGCCTCGTCTAATTTATTTTTTATTGCTATAAACTCAGCAATTGACTTGTCTTGAAAATGAGTGATTTCATTTCTATTATTTTCATTAAGAATTAAACGACCTGTTTCCAAAATTTCTTTTGAAATATCCCAAGATTTATCATCATCCGTTTTTTGGAGTGTAAAATCAATCAGTAAATTAGTTAAAGTTTCGTCTTCACCTGCTCTTGAAATTATTGAATCAACCGCTTCAATTAGCAAATTTTCTGTATCAAGCGTAACTTCAAAACTCATAGGCAAACCCAAATCATGGGCAAAAGCACGAATTACTTTGTGTGTGAATTTATCTATCGTAGAAATATCAAAGGCAGCATAATTATGAATTATATGTTTTATAATTTGTTTCGATTTGGATTTTATTTGTGGTATTGTAAGTTTAGTTTCTTGTGATATAACAGCTAATACATCTTGTGCTTTATGATTCGGGGAGTCTTTTGAAAATTCGGATAAGTTCCCTACAACCCTACTTTTCATTTCATGAACCGCTTTGTTGGTAAATGTAATTGCAAGTATATTTCTATAAGCATCATTATTCTTTGCTGTAAGAATTATTTTTAGATACTCTTTTACAAGTGTATATGTTTTTCCTGAACCAGCAGATGCATTATATATAGAAAAAGTAGGTCTTTGCATTTAAAATTTGATTAGGCACTTGCTGAAATTAATTGAATTTCTGTTGAAAAACCATACTATCAATTTATTTAATAGAATTATAACAAAATAGAATTTTCAATTCCAAAGTTAAATGTTTATTTTTGAATAAAATATTTAATAAATCATTTAAAATAATAACACTATGGCTTTTGAATTACCACAATTACCGTATGCGTATGACGCATTAGAACCTTATATTGATGCACGCACGATGGAAATTCATCATACAAAACATCATAATGCTTATATAACTAACGTAAATGCAGCTATTGCAGGTACAGATTTAGAAGGAAAAAGCATCGAGGATATTTTGAAAAATTTAGATATGAAAAACATGGCGGTTCGTAATAACGGCGGTGGGTTTTTTAATCACAGTTTGTTTTGGACAATCATGACTCCAAACGGAGGAGGACTTCCAACAGGAGAATTATTGGCTGCAATTGAAAGTGCTTTTGGTACTTTTGATGCTTTTAAAGCTGCTTTTTCGAAAGCTGGAGCTACACAATTTGGTTCAGGATGGGCTTGGCTTTGTGTAAAAGACGGAAAATTAGAAGTTTGCGGAACGCCAAATCAAGATAATACATTGATGCCGGGTGTAGGTTGTGGCGGAACTCCAATTTTAGGAATGGATGTTTGGGAACACGCTTACTATTTGCATTATCAAAACAGAAGACCTGATTATATTGAAGCTTTCTTTAATGTAATTAATTGGGCTGAAGTTTCTAGAAGATACGATTTAGCGAAATAAGCCCCCTAACCCCCAAAGGGGGAATTAGCACAATAGGCAAGAAAAAAAGACTACTAAATCTTTTTTCTTGCCTATTTTTTTATGCTAAATCCAAGTATTCATTCTTGTTTTCCTTTTTTTTAAATTCCCCCTTTGGGAGTTAGGGAGCTTTGACTTTATTCCAATAAAAAAGGTGAAATTGCTTTCACCTTTTTTGCCCCAAATCTACCATAAACTTAACCTACTAATATTATGGTGAGTCAAAGCTACATACGCAATTGACTTTCTACAAATAAAATAGATAAAATACATTAATAGTCGATAAACTGCTTGAATTTACTTTTTAATATGCTCTGGCATTTTTACCTTCATAGAAATTCATAAATGCCTTATTTACAACTCTATTACCTCCTGGAGTTGGATAATCTCCGGTGAAATACCAATCGCCTAAATTCTTAGGACAAGCAATATGTAAATCTTCTACTGTTTGAAAAATAATTTTCACCTCTGCTTTAATTTCAGGGGAACTTAACAATTGTGCTGTTTTATTTGAAACTTCTTGTTGGGTAAATGGAGCATAAATTTCGGTTACATAATTAACAACTTTGCTGTCCTTTAAATTTTGTTGTGCCTTACATTTTAGATAAACTTCGTCTACAATATGGTATAAATTGCGTTCTTTCAACAATTCTAAGGCAGCTTGAAAAGCTACTAGTCCTTCTAATTTTGCCATATCAATACCATAACAATCTGGATACCTTATTTGTGGAGCAGAAGATACAATAACAATTCTTTTAGGATTCAAACGATCCATCATTTTAATGATACTCATTTTTAGTGTAGTTCCTCTTACAATACTATCATCAATAATTACTAGATTATCTGTTGGTTTAATTACACCATAAGTAACATCATAAACGTGAGCTACTAAATCGTTTCTGCTACTGTCCTCGGTTATAAAAGTTCGTAGTTTTGCGTCTTTTATAGCTACTTTCTCGGTTCTAATTTTTACAGAAAGAATTTCCTCTAGTTTTTCTTTGGTTAATTTTTTTCGATTTTCGAGAATATAGTTGTTTTTACGTTGGTTCAAAAAGTCCTGAGCTGCTTCTATCAATCCATAAAAAGAAGTTTCTGCAGTATTTGGAATATAAGAGAACACGGTATTGTCAGTATCTTCATCTATTACATCTAGCACAGCCGGAAGGATTAGTCGCCCCAACATTTTTCTTTCTTGATAGATATCAGCATCACTACCTCTAGAAAAATATATTCTTTCAAAAGAACATGCCTTTTTCTCAGTTGCTGGAAGAATTTCTTTTTGGGTTACATTACCATTCTTTTTGATTATTAAAGCTTTACCTGGCTGTAGTTCTTGTACTTTTTCGATAGGTACATTAAAAACGGTTTGAATTACTGGACGCTCCGATGCAACTACTACTATTTCTTCATCTTCATAAAAGAAAGCTGGTCTAATTCCTGCTGGATCTCTAAAAACAAAGGCGTCTCCATGGCCTAAAAGTCCTGCCATAGCATATCCTCCATCTAAGTTTTTGGATGATCTAGTTAATATTTTTGCTATATCCAATCTTTCTGCTATTACAGGAGAAGCTTCTCGCTTTGTATAACCTTCAGCCTTGCAATCTTGATATAAATCTCTGACGGCTTTATCTAAAAAATGTCCTATTTTTTCCATCACGGTGACCGTATCTGCCATTTCTTTTGGATGTTGTCCTAATTCAACTAAACTTTGGAAAAGTTCACTAACATTAGTCATATTGAAATTTCCTGCTAAAATCAGATTTCGATGCATCCAGTTATTCTGGCGTAAAAAAGGATGAACACTTTCAATACTGTTTTTTCCAAAAGTTCCATATCGTACATGTCCTAAAAATAATTCTCCAATATATGGTATATTCTTTTTCTGCCAAGCGACATCATCTATGAATTCAGGATTTAATTTTAGCTCTTCGCTAATTCTATCATTAATTTGGGCGAAAACATCTTGAATAGGCTGTGATTCATTCGAACGTACTCTACTTATATATCGTTCTCCAGGCTCGACATCTAATTTAATACTAGCAAAACCAGCTCCATCTTGTCCACGATTGTGTTGCTTTTCCATCAGAAGATACATTTTTTGTACTCCATAGAAAGCTGTACCGTATTTATCTTTATAAAATTGTAACGGCTTTTTTAATCTAAGAAGGGCAATCCCGCATTCATGTTTAATTGCGTCGCTCATTGTATTGTAGTTGTTTAGTTGAATTTTTCTTGTTTTACCAATGATTCACAGATAATAAATAGATAGAAATTAACAATAGTGAATCTGTGTCTACTCTCTATTTTCAAAACAAAAAATGCCCCGAAATTTCGAGGCATACTTTATTATATTTCTATATCAAAATGGGTTAAAGATTTGAACTGTTTCAATCTCGATACCACTTCTTGTTTTTCTAATCTAAGCATACGTTCAGTTCCAAATTTTTCTACACAAAAGGAAGCTAAATTTGAGCCCTGAATAATTCCTTTTTTCATATTTTCAAATGAAATATCACCACTTTGTGTTATATAACCTGTAAACCCACCAGCAAAGGTATCACCAGCACCAGTTGGATCAAATACTTCTTCAAGAGGTAAGGCTGGTGCAAAGAAAATTTGTTTTCCTTCAAACAATAATGCTCCATGCTCTCCTTTTTTAATGACAACATATTTTGGACCCATAGCATGAATTTTAGCTGCTGCTTTTACTAATGAATATTCGCCAGAAAGTTGTCTAGCTTCTTCATCATTAATTGTTATAACATCCACACGTTTGATTACTTCCAATAATTCAGGCATAGCACAATCCATCCAGAAATTCATTGTGTCTAAAACCACTAATTTTGGTTTGGCTTCCATCTGATCCAATACGCTACTTTGCACTAATGGATGTAAATTTCCTAACATTACCACATCAGCATTTTTGAAATTTTGTGGCACTTTAGGCTGAAAATCTGCTAAAACATTTAATTGGGTGTCGAGAGTATCGCGAGAATTTAAGTCATTATGATAACGACCACTCCAAAAAAAAGTTTTCCCTCCTTTGACGACTTCAAGACCTGAAACATCTATGTTTCTATCGGTCAATAAATTGATATATTCTTGAGGAAAATCTTCGCCTACAATCGAAACAATGGCCGATTCGAGGTTAAAATGAGAAGCCGAAAGTCCGATATAAGTTCCTGCACCACCTAAGATTTTGTCTGTTTTACCAAAAGGGGTTTCAATTGCGTCAAAAGCAACAGTGCCAACAATCAATAATTTGTTCATTATTCAAGTTTCGAATTAAGGTGCAAAGATAGTTTATAAGGTTGTAAAATCAAAGATTGTAAATGCTTAAGTTTTACAAAAGTTTATCATGTTCTTTCTCATAAAAAGCATCAATAGATAATGTTTTTTGACTTGATGCAAAAACCGCCAATGCATCACAACGTTCATTTTGCGGGTGGTTATTATGCCCTTTTATCCATTTAAAATCAACTTGGTGTTTGCTATAAATTACTAAAAAGCGTTTCCATAAATCGGGATTTTTCTTTCCAGTAAAACCTTTTTTCTCCCAACCAAAAACCCATTTTTTCAAAACAGAATCAACTACATATTTAGAATCCGAAATAACTAAGACTTTCATGTTGATATTTTTAAGCTTTTCGAGCCCTACGATAACAGCTAATAATTCCATTCTGTTATTTGTAGTATGGCGAAAACCTTCATAAAATTCTTTTTTATGAGCAGTTCCTACTAGTTCAATTACAACACCGTAACCCCCCGGGCCAGGATTACCCTTGGCAGCTCCATCAGTGTAAATATGTATGTCGTGTTGCAAAATTAGAAGTTAAAAGTTAGTCCCGAAGTCTCGGGATAGAAGTTTTTCTATAATTTCAGGAAGATATTTTTGTTCCAGTTCGTGAATTTTTTCTGCCACTATTTCTGGTGTGTCTGTAACCAAAACGGTTACTTTTTTTTGAAAAATAATAGCTCCTTCGTCGTAATTTTCATTTACATAATGAATTGAAATTCCGGTTTCCATTTCTTTATTTTCAACAACTGCTCGGTGTACATTCATACCGTACATCCCTTTTCCGCCATATTTTGGCAACAAAGCAGGATGGATATTTATTATCTTATTAGGGAAAATTTCTACTATTGACTCCGGTAGTTTTAATAAAAAACCAGCCAAAACAATTAAATCAGGCTGAAGATTAATTAATTTTTGTAAGAAAATAGGTTCGTTAAATAATGTTTTAGAAAAAATTTCGGTCGGAATATTAAAATTCTGAGCTCTTTCTATAACTCCAGCATTTGGGTTATTGGTGAAAACTGTTATAACCTTAGCAATTTTTTTATTTTCAAAAAATTTAATAATGTTTTCGGTATTAGTACCCGATCCCGAAGCAAAAATTACTATTTTATTCATAATTATAATGATTTCTTTTATGCAAAAAAAAGAATAAAAAGGGAGAATAAATAACATTATGTGTTCTTTATTAAAAAAAATATTCTACTTTAGACGACACATTTATTAACTAAATAGTTGTTTTAAAATAAAGTTTTTTATTTTTGCAAACAATTTAAATTTAAAATTCAAAGATTATGTCAGACATTGCATCAAGAGTAAAAGCTATTATCGTAGACAAATTAGGTGTTGACGAAAATGAAGTTGTAACAGAAGCTAGCTTCACTAATGATTTAGGAGCTGACTCTCTAGACACGGTAGAGCTTATTATGGAATTCGAAAAAGAATTTGATATTCAAATTCCAGACGATCAAGCAGAAAATATTGGTACTGTAGGTCAGGCTATTTCATATATTGAAGAAGCTAAGAAATAATATTAAACACCCATTTTCTTTTTTGAAAATGGGTGTTATTATTTTTTAAACAAACATTACTGATTGAAATTCAATCAAAACGATATTAAATACTATACCCATAGCTCTTTTGTGATTGTTATTCAACAAGAAAGCATGGGTTTTATTTGTTAAAAACATCAAATACATCAAATTATGATATTAAGACGAGTTGTTGTTACAGGTTTAGGGGCGCTTACTCCTATTGGAAACAATATTCAAGAATATTGGACTGGTCTAATAAATGGTGTTAGTGGAGCTGCTCCAATAACCTATTTTGATGCTTCAAAATTCAAAACTCAGTTTGCTTGTGAATTAAAAAACTTTAATGTTGAAGATTTTATTGACAGGAAAGAAGCTCGAAAAATGGATCGTTATGCTCAATACGCAATGGTTTCATCTGAAGAAGCTATGAATGATGCTAATTTTGACTTAAATACTATTGATAAAGATCGTGCAGGTGTAATTTGGGGATCAGGAATAGGAGGCTTGGAAACTTTTCAAATTGAAGTTCTTAATTTTGCAGCTGGAGATGGTACGCCAAAATTCAATCCTTTTTTTATTCCCAAAATGATTGGAGATATTGCATGTGGCCATATATCGATAAAATATGGATTTAGAGGCCCAAATTTCGGAACCGTTTCTGCATGTGCTTCTTCAACAAATGCCATAATTGATGCTTTTAATTATATAAGATTAGGTCATGCCGACATTATGGTAACTGGTGGCTCTGAAGCCGCAGTGACAATTGCTGGTATGGGAGGATTTAATGCTATGCATGCCCTTTCTACAAGAAATGACGATCCTAAAACAGCTTCAAGACCTATGGATAAAGACAGAGATGGTTTTATTTTAGGAGAAGGTGCAGGAGCTTTAATCCTTGAAGAATATGAACATGCCGTTGCTCGTGGCGCCAAAATTTACTGTGAATTAGGTGGTGGTGGAATGTCTGCCGATGCACATCACATTACTGCTCCTCATCCTGAAGGTTTAGGTGCAAAAAATGTAATGCTCAATTGCTTACGTGATGCTGGTTTAAAACCAACTGATGTTGATGGTGTCAATATGCATGGAACTTCAACTCCTCTTGGAGATTTAGCTGAATCAAAAGCTATAGAACATGTATTTGGCGATCATGCTTATACTATGAATTTAAATTCAACAAAATCCATGACAGGGCATTTACTTGGTGCAGCAGGTGCGATAGAAACTATATCTTCGATTCTCGCTATGAAACATGGAATAATTCCACCTACTATAAATCATTTTACAGATGATGAAAACATCAATTCTAAATTAAACTTTACTTTTAATGTGGCGCAAAAAAGAGAAGTTAATGTTTTGATGAGTAATACTTTTGGATTTGGAGGGCATAATGCTTGTGTATTAGTAAAAAGATTAGATTTTTAAATATCTATGAAATGAGCATGACTAATAATTGGTCACAATTGAAAATCATCGAATACCAAAATAAAATAGCAACCGATGGGATAAATACCAATGAAGATATGCGAATTACACATGACCGATAAAAAACAATAAATATCTACATATGAATATAATTAAAAAAATGTTTTCAAAATCCCGTTCTCAAGAAGACGGGATTTTTTTTAATGCTATTCATGAAATCTTAGGATTTGCTCCAGTTTCACTTGAAAATTACCAGAAAGCATTTACACATAGATCATCAAATAAGTTTGATGTAAATGGAAATGCAATGAACTATGAACGCCTTGAGTTCCTGGGTGATGCCATGATAAGTGCTGTTATAGCTGCTCATTTGTTTGAAGAAGTTCCTGCTGGAGACGAAGGATATCTCACCAAAATGAGATCAAAAATAGTTAGTAGAGAACATTTAAACGAATTAGGAAAAGAATTAAACTTAGTTCGATTTGTTTATAGTAAAGTTCCTATACAACATTTTGGAGAAAATATTCACGGAAATATTTTTGAATCTCTTGTTGGAGCGATATATGTTGACAAAGGATATTCATTTTGTGAAAGATTTATTCAAAAAAGAGTTATTATTCCTTTTGTCGATATTGCACGATTAGAAGGAAAAGTAATTAGTTATAAAAGCCTTGTAATTGAATGGTGTCAAAAAGAGAAAAAACATTTTCATTATGAAATTTTTGAGGATAATGGAATAGATGGGCAAAAATATTTTGGGGTTAAATTAAGTATCGACGAAAAAATTATTGCAAAAGCACGAGCCACATCAAAAAAGAAAGCAGAAGAAAAAGCTTCTCAAAGAGCCTATTTTGTCTTTCAAAAATTAATTGACACTAAACTAACTTGAAAATTAACAAACTAAATCGTTATCGTTTATAAAATAAAGAAAACAAACATTTTATAAATAATAATGCTTTCTAAAAATACTATATTTACATCTTATTTTTGATGAATATGCCAATTCACAAATTAGATTTTGAAGATTTTGAAGAAATTAATTATGTTCTAATTGCTATTCACACATCATTAGAAGATTATAGATTAGCTTATTTTATTAATCAAAAGCTACAAATTAATCTAAGTAAAAGTGAAAACGAAATTCAAATCAATGTAAAAGAAGGGGAGACTAATTTTTCAAGATTTTTTTACCAAAATATTGAAAAAGAAATATCTTGGAATTTAATTCAAAATAAAAACGAGGTCATTCAACAAAAAAAAGATAATATCCAAAATCTATTTTCAAATTTAACATTAGAAGTATTAACTAAAGTGTTTTTACTTCCTGAATACAAAAAAGTAGATTATTTTTTAAAAATTGAAAACATAGAAGAAACACAAAATATTGATAAAGTTCAAACTGAATTAAACAAAATTGATACAATATCAGCTGTTTATAATGTTGACTTAAATAAGATAAAATCAAAAAATAATTTAATTTTTTAATAAAAATGCTTACAAACAAAAAAACAAAAATTGTTGCCACATTAGGGCCTGCATGTAGTACAAAAGAAATCATAAAAGATATGGTTGATGCTGGTGTAAACGTGTTTAGAATCAATTTTTCGCATGCCGAT
Source organism: Flavobacterium sp. (assembly GCF_046155325.1). Taxonomy (GTDB): domain Bacteria; phylum Bacteroidota; class Bacteroidia; order Flavobacteriales; family Flavobacteriaceae; genus Flavobacterium. Next base: position 41,205 of record NZ_JBJXDQ010000096.1, on the reverse strand, counting down.
TACGAAGATGTAAAGAATAAAATAAATATAATTAGAGAATTAAACGAAGAGTTCGGCTATACTACAGCAATTCTAGGTGATTTACAAGGTCCAAAACTACGTGTGGGTGTAATGGAAGACGGAGTAGTAGTAAATGATGGTGATCTAATTACTTTTACAACTGCAGAAGATATTCTTGGAACAGCTAAAAAAGTTTTCATGAAATACCAAAACTTTCCAAATGATGTAAATCCAGGAGAAAGAATTTTGCTTGATGATGGTAAACTTATATTTGAAATCGTAGAAACTGACAAAAAAACCGAAGTGCTTGCAAAAGTAATTCAAGGTGGTGAATTGAAATCTAAGAAAGGGGTTAATTTACCAAACACAAAAATATCTTTACCGGCTATGACCGAAAAAGATGTGGCCGATGCCATTTTTGCAATTGGTCAAAAAGTAGATTGGATAGCACTTTCTTTTGTAAAAACTCCTAAAGATTTACAAGATTTACAAGAATTAATTGCTAAACATTCTGAATTTAAAATTCCTATTATAGCTAAAATCGAAATGCCCGAAGCATTAGAAAATATTGATAAAATAGTTGCTTATTGCGATGGGATTATGGTGGCTCGTGGAGATTTAGGTGTAGAATTACCCGCACATGAAGTTCCTCTGGTTCAAAAAGAATTAATTCGCAGAGCTAAAACAGCCCGAATTCCAGTAATTGTTGCTACCCAAATGATGGAAACTATGATTACTAGTCTCACTCCTACACGTGCTGAGGTAAATGACGTTGCCAACTCAGTAATGGATGGCGCAGATGCTGTAATGCTTTCAGGAGAAACTGCAACTGGAAATTACCCTGTTCAAGTAATTCAAAAAATGACTCAAATTATTGAAGCTGTTGAGGATTCTCCTCTTATTCAAGTCCCTCAAAACACACCACAAATAAAAACAAGTCGTTTTATTACCAAAATAATATGTCATCATGCATCCCAATTGGCTAATAGTATTAAAGCTAAAGCCATTTGTACCTTAACTAATAGTGGGTATACTGCTTTTCAAATTTCAGCATGGAGACCTCAAGCACATATTTTAGTGTTTACTTCTAATAAAAGAATTCTTACCAGCCTTAATTTATTATGGGGTGTTAAATCCTTTTATTATGACAACTCAGTAAGCACCGACGACACTATTTCAGACATCAATGAAATTGCTAAAACAAAAGGGTATGTGGTGAAAGGAGATTATCTTGTAAACCTATCTGCTATGCCAATTACAGAAAAAGGTATGGTCAATACTTTAAGAGTTTCTGAAATAGAATAATTTTAAAAATTTTAATGATTTCAAACCATCCTCGTTGTAGGATGGTTTTTTTGTTAAAAAGCAAACTTAAGCTGTGCCACAACCGTCTTCTTTTCTGCGGTATTGAGATTACTCAAGGAAATTCCTAACAAGCGAACAGAGTCTTTTAATCGTTCTTGATAAAGTAATTCTTTGACAGTTTCAACTATCATTCCTTTGTCAGAAATAAAATAAGCCAATGTTTTACTACGTGTTTGTTGGGTAAAATCGCTGTATTTTATTTTCAATGTCACTGTTTTCCCTGCTATTTGATATTTTCGTAATCTTTTTTCAAGACTAGTTGCTATATTTTCTAGTTGTTCAATCATAAATATCTCTGAAGACAAATTACTCTCAAAAGTGTGTTCAGCGGCGACAGATTTCGTTATCCTATCTGATTTTACCTCGCTTGTATGAATGCCTCGAACGACATTGTAATAGAAACTACCGGATTTTCCAAAGTGTTTTTCAAGGAATTCCAAGGTTTTACTCTTTAATTCCAAACCCGTGAAAATTCCTAATTGATACATTTTTTCAGTCGTGACTTTCCCCACGCCATAAAATTTTCGAATGGGTAGCACTTCTAAAAAAGAAATAACCTCATCAGGATTAACGGTTTTTTGCCCGTTGGGTTTATTATAATCGCTGGCTATTTTTGCCACAAATTTATTTACCGAAATTCCTGCCGAAGCCGTCAAACCCACTTCACTCAGGATGCGCAACCGTATTTCTTGTGCCAATAATGTGGCGCTCGGATTTCCTTTTTTGTTTATGGTTACATCAAGATAGGCTTCGTCAAGCGACAACGGTTCAACCAAGTCGGTATAATCATTGAAAACAGCTCTAATTTTGTTTGAAATCTCTTTGTAGCGTTCGAATCGGGGTTTTACAAAAATTAAATCAGGACAGTTTTTTTTGGCCAAAACGCCACTTATGGCACTTCTAACTCCAAATTTTCTAGCTTCATAACTTGCTGCCGCAACAACTCCCCTATTTTCTGCTCCACCGACCGCTATAGGTTTTCCTCGCAAAGCAGGATTATCCATTTGCTCTACCGAAGCAAAAAAAGCATCCATATCGATATGTATTATTTTTCTAGTGGAATTCAAATCAGACATAAAAACAAATTTAAGTAAAACAAATTTACAACACACCCCTAGATTTTTTATACATTTGAAATAATACTATTTGATAGATTACGCAATACTTTAATTTGGTAAAAATGATAGAAATAGAAAGAAAATTTTTAGTTACATCAGAAGCCTTCAAAAAGGAAGCTTTTGCCCAAAACAGAATTACCCAAGGCTATTTAAGTTCTGTTCCTGATCGTACCGTTCGGGTTCGTATTAAAGGCGAAAAGGGCTTTTTGACCATCAAAGGAGCATCAAATGAATCGGGGTTGTCAAGATTTGAATGGGAAAAAGAAATCCCTATTGATGAAGCGACAGCATTATTAAAGTTATGCGAAAAAGGAATTATAGATAAAAACCGTTTTGAAGTAAAAGTGGGGAATCACATTTTTGAAATAGACGAATTTTATGGTGAAAACAAAGGTTTAATTTTTGCCGAAATTGAACTCATGGATGAAAATGAATTTTTCGAAAAACCGCTTTGGCTTGGCAAGGAAGTTACAAATGACATTCGATATTACAACTCTTATTTGAGTAAAAACCCTTTTGCCGATTGGTACTAATTATTTTGAAGTACTTCTAAAGTAACTAACATTACTCCAGCCGATTTATTGGCGCATATTTCCTTAAAAGCTCGTTTTGACAAGTCTATTTCTCTAGAACGTACAAATGGACCTCTATCAATAACCTCTACAATTACAAATTTCCCATTAACCTCATTGGTCACTTTTACTTTGGTTCCAAATGGAAATTTTTTGTGAGCTGCTGTATATTTATTATTGTCAAATCTTTTGCCACTAGCTGTTTTTTTTCCGTTAAATTTATCAGCATAATAAGAGGCGTGAGCTTTATTTTTATATAATTTAAAATTTTTATTTTCAAAAAATAAAGTATCCAGTCCAACTTCTTGTATCGGAAAAAGGTTTTTACTTTTTTTAATGGTGTCCTTGCCTAAAACCGTTTTTTGCTTGTCCGAAATCAGGCTTTGACTCATCGCTAAACCAATAAGAGCAGTAGTAAGTAAAAGCGTGATTGTTTTTTTCATTAGTACTTTTTTTGAAATTAGTTTTAGAAAAAACTATTTATAAAAATATCCTTATCAAGAAAAAGTTTTCTAAAACCACATCCCCCAAGGGATTCTACTCAAAATAAGCACTAAACCTAAACCATAATAAATAGAAAAAGTTTTAAATTTTGATTCGCTTGTAGTTAATTTTTTATGTTTGACCCAACCTATTGTAATCAAAGTAATTCCTATAATATTGATTAATGGATGCTCCAAAGAAGTTAAACGTAAAGCTTTGTCCGACATTTGTCCTAATGAAGAAAAACCCAATGGAGAGACAAAATACAAAATTATTCCTATTACTATTTGGGTGTGAATACTGGCTAGTGCCAAAATAGCTATTTTTCGGTCTATCGGAGTAAATTCTTTTTTGGAAACTAGTCCAATAACTGAATTTACAACTGTTATTATCAAAAGTAAAAGGGCTAAATAAGCCCAGCCAGAGTGAAATTTTTGAATAAAATAGTACATAAAATAATTTTTTGTTTCAACAAATATAATAAAAAAGGGGATAAAAAAAAGGCATTCTTGCATCAAGAACACCTTTTTATAACTATTTGACTAGAATCAAAAAATATAATTCTAGTTTACTAATCCTTATTTATTTTTCAAAAAATGATTTAATAAAAATGTCGTAGAGCTGTCATGCTCATTTACAGTCTTAGAGTGTATTTCGTCTAAAATAGAATTGGCCAATTGTTTGCCCAATTCTACCCCCCATTGATCATAACTAAAAATATTCCAAATAATGCCTTGCACAAAAATCTTGTGTTCGTACATCGCTATCAATGAGCCTAATGAATTTGGCGTGAGTTTTTGAATTAATATAGTATTTGTAGGTTTGTTTCCGGCGAAAACTTTAAAAGGCAATAATGCTTTTGCTTTTGCTTCAGAAAGTCCTTGTTTGTCAAATTCAGCCTGAACTTGCGCGGCTGTTTTTCCGTTCATTAAAGCTTCGGTTTGTGCAAAAAAGTTAGACATCAATTTATCGTGATGATCTTCATTCCCGTACAATGGTTTTACAAACCCAATGAAATCTGCAGGAATCATTTTTGTTCCTTGATGAATTAATTGAAAAAAAGCATGTTGAGAATTGGTCCCTGGTTCTCCCCAAATAATAGTACCTGTTTGATAATCAATTTGATTTCCGTCTCTTCCAACACTTTTTCCATTGCTTTCCATAGTGCCTTGTTGTAAATAAGGCGCCAATTTTTGTAAATATTGGGTATATGGAATCAGGGCTTCGCTTTCGGCACCAAAAAAATTATTATACCAAACACTTAATAAAGCAAGAGTAACTGGGATGTTTTTGTCAAAATCAGCTGTTTTAAAATGGGAATCCATTTCGTTTGCGCCTTTTAATAGAGCATCATAATTATCAAAACCAATTGCCAAACTTATCGAAAGTCCAACAGCACTCCACAAAGAAAATCTTCCTCCAACCCAATCCCACATTGGGAAAACGTTGTCAGAATCTATTCCAAATTCCGTAACTTTTTGAATATTTGTTGATACTGCCACAAAATGCTTGGCTACATCATCTTGGGTAGCAGATTCTAAAAACCATTTTTTGATAGTAATTGAGTTTGTTAGTGTCTCTTGAGTTGTAAATGTTTTGGAAGCTATTACAAATAGCGTAGTTTCTGGATTTAGCTTTTTAATAATTTCGTTAACATGATCCCCGTCAACATTCGAAACGAAATACACATTCAAATGATTTTTGTAAAACTGTAAGGCTTCAACTGCCATTGCTGGTCCCAAATCTGATCCGCCAATTCCTATATTTACAATATCTGTAAATGGTTTTCCGGTATATCCTTTTCTAATTCCTCCAACTACCTCGTTTGTAAAGTTTTTGATTTTATTTTTAACTCTGAAAATTTCAGGCATTACATTTTCACCATCTACTTTTATATTTGAAGATTCGTTGGCGCGCAGAGCAGTATGTAAAACGGCTCTGTTTTCGGTTTGATTAATAATATCTCCATCAAAGTATTTAGCGATAGCATCTTTTAATTGAACTTCGTTTGCTAACTGAAATAATAAATCAAGTGTTTCTTGATTAATAATATTTTTTGAATAATCAACGACAAAATCATTCCATTGAACATGAAAATCTGAAGCTCTTGAATCATTTTCAATAAATAATGATTTCATCGAAACATGTTGCATTTTTTTAAAATGATCTTGAATATTTTGCCAAGCGGCAGTTTTTGTTGGATTTGAATTTAATAATCCCATTTTGCTTAAAGTTAAATATTAATGCTTTTCTTTTATCAACTGAATTACAAATTTACACTATTAGTTTGTAAATAATCGCCTCTTAATTATGTTAAATACTGACAATTTATGCTCATTAGTTTATAAGCTTGCGACACTATCCAATTCCTTTTTTAAAGGTTTAATTTGAGACATAAATCTGGGTAAATTTTGTTTATCCATAGATTGAGAATTGGGTAATTTTAGTTTTAAAGCATCTACTTGAACCCCGTTCTTCCAAAATCGATAACACACGTGTGGTCCCGAAGCTAGTCCCGTGCTACCCACTTTTCCTATAACACTACCTTGATTAACTCTTTGTCCTTTACGAACCAAAATTTTGGATAGGTGTAAATATTGAGTAGCATAGGTAATATCATGCTTTACTTTTACAAAATTTCCGTTACCCGCTGTATATCCTGTTTGCTCTACAACCCCAGAAGCTGTTGTCATGATTGGCGTACCAGTAGGCGCAGCATAATCTGTACCTTTATGGGCTTTCCAAGTTAATTGAACGGGATGAAATCTATTTTTTGAGAAACGCGAAGTTATATTAACAAATTTTAATGGTGCTTTTAAGAAAAAATTCTTTAGTGCTTTTCCCTCTTCATCATAATAGTCAATTTTTTCAGAATTTTGATTTTGAGCAAAAGGAAATGCATAAATTAATTTTCCTTTATACTCAAAAAAAGCGGCTTTTAAACTATCGACTCCATCATAAATTGTATCGTCAATATACCTTTCGGTAAAAGTTATTCCGAATTTATCTCCTTTTTTTAACTTAAAAAAATCAATTGACCAAGCATATACTTTTGTCAACTTATTGGCTAATCCAACATCAACACGCTGTTTGCTTAATGCTTCTGACAACGACCCATGGAGTTTACCTGTAATGGTTCGTTGCTTGAATCGCATAGGTCTTGTTTTTTTATAAACCAAAATAGAATCTCTAAAATCAATTACATAATAACTGGATTTATCAGGTTGATAAATGAAAACTTGCAACTTTTTATAGCGGTCTTTAGATCTTAATAAAGTAAAAGGTTTTCCTATTTTAATTGTTTTTACGCTAAAACTATCTTTTACTTTTTCTATAATATCATACACCTTTTTGTCTTCAAGATTTTGATTGTCTAGAATACTTCCAAATGTATCTCCGCTTTGAATAGTATCGTGCATAACATTAAAATCACTAAAACTGAATCCAAAATTATTAACTGCTTTAGAAGATTCATTATCAGGAATTATATTGATGGCGTCTGATTGTCGACAAGAAATCAATGAAAACAAAAAAAATATAAATAAAGATACTTTTTTCAAAGTCTGTGTATTTGGCAATTTATTAGTATTATGAACCCTCACATGAAATATATATTCAACAAGGTAAGATAGGGAATTAAATTAATCGAATGTTTTTTTATTTTTTACTTTGAAAGAATATTTCAATCCTTTGAATGCGTCTAAATCAGCTTTTATAGACCCGACGGCTAGACTTGCTTTGATACGAAGAGGTAATTTATTATTGTCATCAGAGACCCATACTGTCAAACTTTCTTCTTCTTTGAAAACACGCCCTGACTGAACTAGTGGTCTAAAAATCATTGACGGTATCACTCCAAATTTAGTTGTTATATCTTCACGTCCTAAAAATTTGAGTTTAAATTTTGTAGTTTCATCATCAAAAAACATATCAATAACTACGGATTCTCCAGGAACTAATTTATCGATATTAGGATGGTTCCTTAAATAATAAAAGGCAGAAAGAATATCTTGAGAATTTTTAGGAATTTCAAGGGTTTTCTGTGTTTTATTCTTATAATCTTTTACAAAGATTTTGTTTTCTGTATGGCTAAAAAAACCTTCTTGGTTTTTTGTATACCCTCCTTCATCAATTTTTCGAACAAATTGGTAAGGTATTCCCGTTTCTTTATCAAAATAGCTTTCGTATAAATCATCTACTTTAAAAAAAAATCGAGACATTCCTGTGGTGTATCCTTTTCCTATGACGTGGAAAACTTTCTTATTACTTATTACAGCATCTTTAACCTCAACTGTTACATAACCCGCATTTAAAATTCCATAGTGAATCCTAAATTTAAACAATTCGCCTACTTCAAAGGCATCTTCCCTTTGGGAATCAAAACTTACCGTTACAATAAATAACAATGCAATAATTATCTTTTTTATCATCTGTTTGAATTATGTTTTAACGGCAAATACAAATTCTGTTCCAAATGTATTAAAACAAAAAAACTCAGTCAAATAATGACCGAGTTTTTATGCTATTAACTAACCAAAAAATATAAATTATGAAATTTATATGAAAATCAAAAGGAAACCACCCCTTTTAATTCCGTTACAAAGATACATAAGTTTATAGTTTTTTTAGGTAAAATTAAAGTTTAACAGAAGATTTGTCAACATAGTTGTTAAAATAAGTTATTTTTTTACATTATATAAAAAAAAGGGGCTTTTTTAGCGTTCCTTTAAATTTATTTGTCAAAATATTAAATAAAAATCAGAGAGAATTAGTGGAATATTTAATTTTTCAAGGATAACAACGATAAATTCAGGGATTTTCCAATTATAAAAAGGTTAAAACCAAAACCCAACACTAATCCAGGTAAACTCTTTTCTGGTTTCGGGTGACCAAGAATACTTTATTTCTAATGGACCTATCAAAGTTTCTAAGCCGTATCCAAGTGCATAACCTGAATGTCTGGGAATAGAAACCCAACCGACTGTACGAAATAAATTATCTTGAATATTTGCGTAATTAGCTGTTAGGTTAATATGATTTTTTTTGAATATTTCGTAATCAATTGTCGCAGTTGATCTTAGATAACTATTAGCTGATTGACTCAAAAAATCATATCCGTAAAAATGCTTAAAATTATTTATGCCGTTGAATCCATATCCCCCAAAACTAAAATTAAAAAAAGGCACACTTGAACTTCCTATCGAAACACCAGCATCGGTTTGAAATCGAACTGAAGTGTTTTTAGAAATTTTTCTAGCGATTCCGAAATCTACTTTTGCAATAGAATATGGGGTAAAGGTGTTAGTATAATTTGAAGAAGCTAAATAAGATTGAATATCTCCAGAAAAAAACCAACCTGCTTTAGGGAAGTATATATTGTCAAGGGAATCATACTTCATATAACCAAAAACACTCCAGTAAGTGCTTTTATCAATAATTGTTGAAAGTTCTTTTGAAGTTCTAGTGTTTATATTTAATATTTTAATTTCAGCTCCAACTCCTAATAAAAATTTATGTGCAAACAATGTTTGCACATAGGCTTGATTTGTCCAATCATCATAATCAATATTTATAGTTTTTATATCGGGAAAATCAAGACTTAAACCCGTCATCTTTTTGGAAACATATTTATTAAATTGATTAAAATGTGATTTAAAACCAAAGCTCCAATAAAATCCATTGTCAATATAATAATCTAGATTATATCTTAAATTATCTCCCAAAACAAGATCTAAAGATGTGATGTCATTTTTAAACAATGTCTTTTTCTGAGTAATGTTTACTAAAACTGCACTTTTAAACAAATCGTCATAATGCAAAGCAAATTTTAAAAAAGTGTGATTTGTAGCTTCAGTCAAAGAAAGTTTTAAATCATCTTTTGATTTATTTTCCTCAAAGTAATAATTTATAGCGCTAAAATTTTGAGTCGCATTAATATTGTCAATGGAAGTTCTCAATTGATCGTAACTAATTTTATCTCCTTCTATAAACCCTAGTTTTCCTTTGACATAAGACCGGGTGTAGTTTTTTAGTTTATTGATATAAATATTGTTAATTTCTAGACTATCCGAAATTGTTTTTTGGGAAGTAGTATGATACTCTTTATTTCCATATTTTTTTAATTGCTCTATAACTTCAAAAGCAGCTTCTTCTCCTTTTTGAATAATGTTTAATCCTTTATCAAAGGAAATTAAGCCGTAATTTTTAATATCTGGTTTTATATAAATGTCGGTGTCTTTTATGTTCAATTTCATTTTTTCAATTGATTGAAGTACGGTGACCTGACTTAAAATTTTTGTGGCTTGTTTTAGTTCTTCTCTACTCAATAATCCATCTTGAACATCGACTCCAATAATTATATCAGCTCCCATTTTTCTAACCTCCTCAATAGGATAATTGTTTGTAACGCCCCCATCAACAAGTAACATACCGTTGATTTCTACTGGCGAAAATAAAGTAGGAAATGCAGAACTAGCAATCATAGCATGCGCTAAATTTCCTTTGTCTAATATAACTTGTTCTCCGGTTTCAATATTTGTTGCAATACACAAAAAAGGAATTTTGAGTTGGTTAAAATCTCTAACATACCTTACATTTCTAGTAAATGAACTCAGCAAATTATAATTATACATTCCTTTTGAAAGGGCATCAGGAATACCGATTTTAAATTTATTAAAAGGCAATACAAAAGCATATAATTCGTCATTTTTCTTCTCATAAAAATTTTTGGAATTTCGGGGTGTATAATCTTGAAATAATTTGTCAAAGTTTATAGTTCTAAATATTGAGTCAATTTGTGTTGCATTATATCCAGAAGCATAAAGTCCTCCAACGACTGCTCCCATACTAGTTCCGCCAATGTAGTCAATTTTTACTCCTGCTTGTTCAATAACCTTTAAAACACCAATATGTGCAAATCCTTTTGCACCACCACCACTTAAAACCAATCCTATTTTAGGTCTTTTGATGGTGTCTTGTGAAAAAACAGATATGACACTGAAAAAGAGAAAAACGAATAAGACTGTCTTTTTCATTTATTAAGTATTAGTCTTGTAAAAGTCGGTAATTTTTTTGGCTTTTGAAACTCCAACTACTTCTAAAATTTCTTTTTCTGTAGCCAATTTCAATCTTTTAACACTTTTAAAGTGCTGTATTAAAGTAAGCATCGTTTTTTCGCCTATTCCTGGTATATTTTCAATAGAAGAGCTTAGTGCTGCTTTGCTTCTTTTGTCTCTATGATGCGAGATTCCGAAACGATGGGCTTCATTTCGCAATTGCTGGATAACTTTCAAAGTTTCCGACTTTTTATCCAAATACAGCGGGATTGAATCCCCTGGATAAAAAAGTTCTTCAAGTCTTTTGGCAATACCAATAATCGTAATTTTTCCACGCAAACCTAGTTCGTCAATACTTTTTAATGCCGATGACAATTGTCCTTTTCCACCGTCAATAATAATAAGTTGTGGTAGTTGTTCGTTTTCATCTAATAATCGTTTGTATCTTCTGTAAACCACTTCGGTCATCGAAGCAAAATCATCAGGTCCTTCGACGGTTTTGATGTTAAAATGGCGATAATCTTTTTTACTGGGTTTCCCATCTTTAAAAACAACACAAGCTGCTACGGGATTTGTGCCTTGAATATTTGAATTGTCAAAACATTCGATATGCCTTGGCTCAAATGGTAATCTTAAATCTTTTTGCATTTGAGCCATAATACGATTGGCGTGACGATCTGGATCTACAATTTGAAGTTGTTTTAATTGTTCTATTCTGTAAAACTTAGCATTTCGAATAGACAAATCTAAAATCTGTTTCTTATCTCCAAGTTGAGGAACTGTTATTTTTAGGGTTGACCCCAAATCAACTTCAAAAGGAACAATGATTTCTTTAGACAATAACCCAAACCGTTCCCTGAGTTCAATAATCGCTAGTTCTAATAATTCGGCATCGGTTTCGTCCAGCTTTTTTTTGATTTCCATAGTATGGGAGCGAATTATCGAACCATGTGAAATTTGCAGAAAGTTTATAAATGCCGCACCTTCATCAGATACTATCGAAAACACATCTATATTTGTGATTTTTGGATTAACAATCGTAGAACGAGATTGGTAATTTTCGAGAATTTCTATTTTTTCCTTGATTTTTTGGGCTTCTTCAAAATGCAAGTCACTAGCCAAATTGATCATGAGCTTCTTAAAATCTTTCATGCTTTCTTTAAAATTCCCTTTTAGAATTTCTCGAACAGCATTCACTTGTTTTTGATAATTTTCTAAAGTTTCATGACCCTCACACGGCCCTTTGCAATTGCCAATGTGATATTCTAAACAAACCTTAAATTTCCCACTTTCGATATTTGATTTACTTAAATCATAATTGCAAGTTCGTAGCGGATATAATTCTTTTATCAATTCCAAAATTGTGCTCACTGTCTTGAAACTAGTATACGGTCCAAAATATTCCGAGCCATCCTTTACCAATCTTCGAGTTGAAAATATCCGTGAAAATGGTTCTTTTTTGATGCAAATCCATGGATAGCTTTTGTCGTCTCGCAACAAAACATTGTATCTAGGTTGTAGCGTTTTAATTAAGTTGTTTTCTAGTAAAAGTGCATCTGTTTCTGTAGGAACAACGATGTGTTTTATGGTTACAATTTTTTTAACCAAAACATTCGTTTTGGCAGTGTCGTGAATTTTATTGAAATAAGAAGCAACTCTTTTTTTTAAGTTTTTGGCTTTGCCAACATATAAAATTTTACCATCCTTATCATAATATTGATAAACGCCAGGCCCGTCTGGTAAGGTTTGTATTTGAAGTTCGAGGGTTAGGTTGATCATAGAACAAAGTTAATAAATTCAAGACCAAAATGTATAAGTTCGCATAAAGAGATTCGTATTTTAGCTACTTTTATCTTTTAAAAAAATTATGACTAAAAAAGAATTGCGAATTAAATACAAAGCCTTGCGAAACCAACTCTCAGAAGAAGATTTGGAACAAATGAGTTTGGTAATTGCTAATGAAGTGCTGAAGCTTCCTGTTTGGGAGAAAACATATTTCCATATTTTTCTGCCTATTATAGAACAAAAAGAAGTTAACACTGAGTATATCTTGCATCTTCTTTCTGGAAAAGACAAAGAAATTATTGTGTCGAAAAGTGATTTTAAAACTCTAAATATGACTCATTTTCTATTAACAGACAATACCAAAATAAAGAAAAACGAATACAATATTCCCGAACCTATTGATGGTTTAAAAGTTCCTGCCAACAAAATTGATGTGGTTTTTGTACCGCTTTTGGCTTTTGACAAAACTGGACATCGAGTAGGCTATGGCAAAGGATTTTACGACAAATTCTTGATGGAATGCAAACCCGAAACTATAAAAATTGGACTTTCCTTCTTTGATTCAGAAGAACTAATTGAGGATGTATTTATAAACGACTTAAAGCTTGATTATTGTGTTACACCAAATGGAGTTTATCGGTTTTAACTACCTTAGCAGAATACAATCTCAATACGCCTTAGATTTGGCGTTATCACCATACAAAAACTGCATTTGAAAGAAAATGAAATAAATATAGAGTCTTACAATTTTATTGGAAAAATGTTGTCTTTTTCAGAAGCACCAACTCCAAAAGGAAAATGGAATGGATCTTCTGACCATTTACAATATGTAGATCTTTCAGATAATTTTATAAATTCTCCAATAATTGAAAGGCAGTATATGCCTGAATATTCTGAAACAAAAATCTATATTTCAATTGATGGGATTAAATATGGATTCATAGATTCTGAATACGTAAATTTTTATAAATTTATTTATAAAATATCTTTATGGAACTCATTATATAAAACAGTTTCTATAGAATATTTAAAGGAAAAAACATTGTATTGGATTATTGATATTTATAAAAACAAAAAAACAAAATCTGATTTATTGCCATTTATTGAAAGTTGCTTAAATACTGACATAAAAAAAATCAAATACTATTTCCCGATTTTAAATCTTGACATCGAAAAATCATTCAAAATTGGAGATGTTGAGTTTACTTTTTTTACCAAAGAATTTTTTGATGAATTTTGGGATAAAAAGTCAAAAGAAATGAATACTTCTGAAGAAAGTTTTAATTCTTTATTTAGAAAATATCAAGGTCAAGTGTTTGTTTTATCAGAAGTAGAAGCCGAAGAATCTAAAGCACAAGAATTGGCATACGATAATGTTTGTCTAGCAACAGACATTATTAAACTTTTATCTCCCACTGTTTATTTCCCAAACGAAAAATGTAATATTGAACTTGAAAGCAGACTGCCTTTTAGTTTTGAACATTTATCTATAGAATCAGATAAAAAATTTGATTTTAAGATTTCAGTGCAAACAAATAGAGGAACGTTTGTGATTAAAAATGAAATGATAGAAGGTATAAGGGAAAATATGCTGAAGCTTTTCGGTTATTTACTTACTAAAAACGAAAAAAGCGATTTAGAAAGAAAAATAATTTCCTCAATACAATTCTATTCTAGATGTATGATGGAAAATGATTTGCATTTAAGGGTTTCTCATTTAATAATGATAACAGAAAGTATTTTTTTACTCGATGAAGAAACATATAAAATGGAGAATAAATGTAAAAAAAGAATGTGCCAACTAATATACAGAAACGACAAAAAACTCAGACAATCATTATATGACTGTTTAACTGATATGTATGAAATTAGACATAAAATGACACATAAATCAATAAAAAACTTCATTGAAATAGAAAAGCTAAGATTATTACAAACAAGTATTGTTGATGTTTTTTTAATACTTCTAGACAATGTTAAAGGATTGAAAAATAAAGAAGCATTAATATTGAACATTGATGAAGAAATAAAAGCCAACACTTAATTATCTATTCAAATAAATTTCTAAGCTCCCCAAATCCCTAGCCCTGATAGCAGCGAAAATCCTTTTTTGAGGTTTTTACCGAAAAAAAGATTGCAGCGAATAGCAGGAAATAGCTCCTAATGCTGATGATGAAAAGCTTTTTTATTAAAGAATATTAATATCCCAACTCCTGTAGAAATAGCCATGTCGGCAATGTTGAAAATAGCATTAAAGAATTTAAACTGATTACCACCTATAACTGGTATCCAACTTGGCCAATTCCCTTCGAATAATGGGAAATATAACATATCAACTACTTTGCCGTGAAACCAAGTCCCATAGGGTTTATCTGTAAATAATATAGCTAAATGACCATAACTATCGTCAAAAATAACACCATAAAAAACGGAGTCAATAATGTTTCCAAAAGCGCCTGCAAGAATTAGTGAAATAGCCACAATCAAATAATTAGAACTGTGTTTTCTTTCTACAGAATCCCACAACCAGTATCCAATTCCTGTAACAGCAATTAACCTAAAAAGAGTCAAAAACAATTTACCATATTCTCCAGGAATCACGGTTCCCCATGCCATTCCTTCGTTTTCTATTAATAATATTTTAAACCAGTTGGTTACGTCTATTTGACCAACTTCCCCATAAACAAAATTGGTTTTGATAAATATTTTGGTAAATTGATCTGCAAGTAAGATGAGGAAAACTATCAGATAGGCATTTCGTAAGTTCATTTTATAAATTTTAATGGCGCACAAGCAGATAAATTATAAAAATTAAATCCCAAATCCCAATAATTTAATACGTTATTATTGGGATTTGGAATTTGGAATTTTTTAATTGTTATCGTTGCAAATTCTTAGCTTCTATACTCATTGTAGCATGAGGAACAATCATTAATCGCTCTTTGCTAATTAATTTCCCTGTTACTTTACAAGTTCCATAGGTTTTATTTTCTACACGAAAAAGAGCATTTTTCAAGTCACGAATAAACTTTTCTTGACGAATGGCTAACTGTGAGTTGGCTTCTTTAGACATGGTTTCGCTTCCTTCTTCAAAAGCTTTGAAGGTAGGCGAAGTATCGTCAGTTCCATTATTTAAATCGTTCATATAAGCGCTTTTTATCAAGTCTAAATCGGCTTGTGCTTTGGCTATTTTTTTTAATATTAACCCTTTAAACTCAGCCAAATCTGCGTCTGAATATCTTGCAATTTCATCTGTCATTTTCTTGTTATTTAGTGATTGCTATTTTTGTTTTTATTTCGTCAAATTCGATTTCTGTTCCATTGCTTAAATCATCTTCAAAAACTAATATTTCAGTTAATGTTTCAGATTTAATGTAATCTTCATTTGCTTTTACTGCTTTTTCTAATTGCTTCGCCTGTTCGCTTTGGCTCGGGTCTGTATTTTTTTGCAAATGTACTTTAATTTTGTCAACAACCTCAAAACCAGAATCTTTTCTTATATTTTGAATTCTATTAACTAATTCTCTTGCAATACCTTCTAGTTTTAATTCCTCAGAAATGGTTATGTCCAAGGCTACAGTAATTCCATTGGAATTAGCAACCAACCAACCTTCGATATCTTGCGAAGAAATCTCCACATCTTCTACCGATAAAGTTATGCTATTTGTAGCAATTGTAATATCAATTTTACCATCCTTATCCAATTGATTGATTTGAGTAGCTGAAAAATTTTCTATCTCTTTGGCAATCAATCCCATATCTTTACCAAATCGTGGGCCAAGAGCTTTAAAATTAGGTTTAATTTGTTTAATTAAAATTCCAGAATCGTCGTCTAAAAATACAATTTCTTTGACGTTAACTTCGGCTTTTATTAGATTAGAAACAGCTTCAATTTCGGCACGTTGATTCTCGTCAAGTACCGGAATCATTATCTTTTGCAACGGTTGACGCACCTTGATCATTTCCTTTTTTCTAAGCGATAAAACCAGTGAAGAAATGGTCTGTGCTTTCTGCATTTTTCTCTCTAACAATTTATCAACAAAGTTTCCAACATATTTTGGGAATTCTGCCAAATGTACAGAGTCAAATTTTTCCGATTGTGTTGCCAAAGTTAAATCTCTGTAAAGCTTATCCATGAAAAAAGGAGCGATAGGTGCACCGAGTTTGCTAATGGTCAATAAACAGGTATATAAGGTCTGATAAGCGGCAATTTTGTCCTGTGCATATTCGCCCTTCCAAAAACGACGACGACACAAACGAACGTACCAATTACTCAAGTTTTCACTCACAAATTCCGAAATGGCACGAGCTGCTTTCGTAGGTTCATAATCTGCATACGCTTCATCAACCACTTTAATTAGAGTGTTTAATTCTGATATTATCCATTGGTCAATTTCTGGCCTTTCGTTAATTGGAATTTCATTCTCAGCATAAGTGAAATTGTCAATATTGGCGTACAATGCAAAGAAAGAATAGGTATTGTATAATGTTCCAAAGAATTTACGTCGAACCTCAGCAATTCCTTCCAAGTCGAATTTTAAATTGTCCCAAGGATTCGCATTCGAAATCATATACCAACGCGTGGCATCAGGTCCATATTCGTTTAATGTATCGAATGGATCGGCTGCATTTCCTAAACGTTTAGACATTTTTTGTCCGTTTTTGTCCAAAACCAAACCATTTGAAACTACATTTTTATAAGCTACTTTGTCAAAAACCAAAGTCGAAATCGCGTGTAAAGTATAAAACCAACCTCTAGTTTGATCTACACCTTCGGCAATGAAATCAGCAGGAAAGTCTTTGTTTTCGTCAATTTTATCTTTGTTTTCAAAAGGATAATGCCATTGCGCATAAGGCATTGCGCCAGAATCGAACCAAACGTCAATCAAATCGGATTCGCGTTTCATAGGTTTTCCGGAAGCCGAAACTAACGTGATTTCATCCACCACATTTTTATGTAAGTCAACCAAATCATAGTTTGCTTCGTCCATATTTCCAATTTCGAAACCTTTGAAAGGGTTTTCCTTTTGGAAACCTGCAGCAATAGATTTTTCAATTTCGTTGTATAATTCTTCCACCGAACCAATCAAAATTTCTTCTCCCGAATCGTCGGGGCCAGCTTCACTTCTCCAAATTGGCAATGGAATTCCCCAAAAACGAGAGCGCGATAAATTCCAATCGTTGGCATTTTTCAACCAATTTCCGAAACGACCTTCTCCAGTTGATTTTGGTTTCCAATTGATGGTTTCGTTCAATTCGAACATTCGATCCCGAACTTTGGTAATTTCTATAAACCAAGAATCTAGGGGATAATACAAAATAGGCGTGTCAGTTCTCCAGCAATGTGGGTAACTGTGCACGTATTTCTCTACTTTAAAAGCTTTATTTTCTTCTTTTAATTGGATGGCAATTTCCACATCTATCGAACGCTCTGGTGCTTCACCTTCGTTGTAATATTCGTTTTTAACGTATTTTCCGGAATAACTTCCTAAACCATCGATGAATTTTCCTTGTAGATTTACTAATGGAACTGGGTTTCCGTTTTCGTCTAAAACTAACATTGGTGGAACTTCGGGAATGGCTTCTTTAGCTACTTTTGCATCATCAGCACCAAAAGTCGGCGCTGTGTGTACAATTCCTGTTCCATCTTCTGTAGTTACAAAATCTCCAGCAATTACTCGGAAAGCATTTTCTGGGTTTTGATAAGGTAAAGTGAATTGCATCAATTGCTCGTAACGAATTCCAACTAAATCCGCTCCTTTACATTCTGCAATAATTTGATATGGAATTTTCTTGTCGCCTTCTTTGAAATTTTCAAAATCAGAAGCTTCAGTACTTGCAAAAAATCCTTTCGAAAATTGTTTTCCAACCAAGTTTTTGGCCAAAATCACTTTTGAACGCAAATAAGTATATTGATTGAAAGTGTCAACTAATACATAATCAATTTTTGGACCTACTGTCAATGCAGTATTTGAAGGCAAAGTCCAAGGTGTTGTCGTCCAAGCGAGGAACGCCCCCTCCGACTCCCCCGAAGGGGGAGAGGCAATACCGAAAGCTTTAGACACAGTATTTTCTCCTGTTCCCCCTTTGGGGGTTAGGGGGCAGAACTGCGCCACAACCGTCGTATCCGTAACATCACGGTAACTTCCCGGTTGGTTTACTTCGTGCGAAGACAAACCTGTTCCCGCTTTTGGAGAATACGGCTGAATGGTGTAGCCTTTGTACATCAAATCCTTGTTGTAGATTTGTTTCAAAATCCACCAAACGGTTTCCATATACTTGGATTTGTAGGTGATATATGGATCTTCCATATCTACCCAATAGCCCATTTTTTCGGTTAAATCGTTCCACACATCGGTGTAACGCATCACCGTTTTTTTGCAGGCTTCGTTGTATTCTTCTACAGAAATAGTTTTTCCAATATCTTCTTTTGTAATTCCTAGTTCTTTTTCAGTGCCTAATTCTACGGGTAACCCATGCGTATCCCAGCCCGCTTTTCGCTTTACTTGGAATCCTTTTTGTGTTTTATAACGGCAAAATATATCTTTAATAGCACGTGCCATGACGTGGTGTATTCCCGGCAATCCGTTTGCTGAAGGTGGGCCTTCAAAAAATACGAATGGTGGGTTGCCTTCACGAGTGGTTACGCTCTTCTCGAAAATGTTTTCTTTTTTCCAAAAATCAAGTACTTCCGATGCCACTGTGGGCAAGTTAAGTCCTTTGTATTCAGTAAATTTTATGCTCATTTTATCCTTTTCTTAAATCGTGGTGCGAAAGTAATAAATAGTTATGAATTATGAGTTATGAGTTGTGAGTTTTTGTTTGCCACAAAGGCGCAAAGGCACAAATTTTGAAGAGATTACGCCAGATTTTGTCAATGCTTAAAATTTTAAATTAAATCTTTGTGACTTTGTGACTTTGTGGCTGAATTTTTTAAGAAAAAATCTCCTTCAAAACCTCTAAAGATTTTGGTTTTCTGAAACCGTCTAAATGAAAAACATAATAATCAATCAGTATTTTCAAGACGATTTGCCTTTCAATCACGTGGAAGATTTTTTGGTCGTTATCAAATTTTAAAGGAATGAGTTTTTTAAAGAGATTCGTTTCGTGTTCTGTGAGCGAACCGATTCCGTGAAATGGAGTAAAAACACCTTCGTTGGCATCGAAAAAAGGAAATTCTATTCCAGAAATATCAGGATAAAAACCAAGGTATTTCGTGATTTCGAGCATTAAAATTAAATGAAAATTAGCCGTTTCATCGTGATTGTCGAGCCAAAATAAAGTGGTTTCCAAAAAGGCAAAAAGATGTTCATTTTTCTCCTCTTCGTGAATGGAATGATGCAGAATTTCAGAAATAAACATCACAATCGTACTTTTATAAATATCCGAATGTATAGTTTGAAATGGCATTGCAATTTTGATTTCCTTGAAATTCTCTAATGTTCCCTTATTTTTATGAACCGCTTCGATTTCAAGAATAGTTAACGGTTGAAAATAAGCGATTTTTTGGTTAGACTTTCTAGAAGAAAAAGCGTCACGTACAAAGTAAGATTTTAAACCGTGGGACTTTGTAAAACACCGAACTATCAAGCTTTTTTCTTGGTATTTGATAGAAGAAATGACGATAGCTTTGGTTTTTACCAACATTGGAATTTGGAATTTACCTAATAATCATTACTTTCTTTACTTTGGTTTCAATACCATCTTGTGCTGCAACAAAAATCATATAGACTCCAGAAGCTACTTTGTGTTTCCCAAAAGCGGTGGTGTCCCACTCGATTGTTCCTCCTTCAGAAGTGGTTTCATGAACTAGATTTCCTTGGATATCCGTGATTTTTACATTCGCTTTATCTAATAATCCCGTAATTTTTACATTTCCTTGAAATTCAGGTCTTACGGGATTAGGGTAAACATACACGCTTTCTAAGTTTTCATTTGCAACTGTTGAAGTCCCCTTGAAAGAAACCATGCCTTTGTCTGTAGCAATAAAAACCTCTCCTGTATCGGAGTTTATGGCAATGTCATTTATAGTATTACTTGGTAATGGTGAGTTATCTTTGGTGAAATGGTATTTAGTTTCTTGACCATTTGAAGAAACTTGAAAAACACCTGAATCTGCTGTGCCTACCCATTTATTATTGGCACCATCAACAACTATATCTGTTATAAATTGTTCGTAAAATAATTCTTGCGCGAGATTATCTTCTAAAATGATGATAGGATTAGTCGTCATTTGGTCCTCAGTAAGAAAACTGCTGACATTTGACAATACTCTCAATCCTTTTGTAGTACCTATCCAAAGTTGATTTCTAGTATCTAATGCAATCACTCTTACATCATTAATGGGTAAATTACCTTCAGTAGAGCCAATACTAATTTTTTTAAATTTATTGTTGGATTCATTAAAACTGATCAAACCATTGGTATTAGCGCCAAACCATTTTGTGCCATTTTTGTCAATAATCATTCTGCTTAAATTGGCATCTTTACTGTCCTTCAAAATAGTTCCTAAGGAATAACTTTGCCATTGTCCATTGATTTTTAATACACTTAAACCTTTGTCGACTAAACTATTATTTACCCACAGATTTCCTGATTTATCAAAGGCTGTTCCGTTGATTCGAACATCATTGCGATATCCTGGAATAAATGTAATTTCTTCTAAACTACTATTGTTTTCATTATATAAAAAGTTGGGTTCGTCATTCTCAATTTTTAATAACCCTGAAAAAAAAGAACTCGCATATACTTGTTTTTCATTCTTAGGATTTATAATAATCCTTGAAATTGCTTTGGCTCCCAGTACTTTTTCATAAGGAATATGTAGCCATCCTTTTGAAGTATATTTACTAATGCCGTATGAATTAGGAAAACCATCATTATTAAATGCGTAAGGATTATAATTGCCTGAATAACCCCCATATACTGCCCAAAGCGTGTTTGGAGTAACATCAAGTGCAAAAATATTGTTACGTGTTGGACCAGAAGGAGTATTGTTATCAAAAAGTGAATTTGGAGTGATTAAAGTACTCATCATTCCATCTTCTTTTGTACCCATATATATTTTATCATCAACTACTGTAGCGCATGTAAAACTAGGAATACTAGGTGTAATTTGACTACTATTTATTTGACGGATTAATTCCAATTGTTTATCAAAAACATAAACACTGGAAGCTGTTGTAGCAATCAAATAATTAGTAGTGGCTTTAAAATGCATTTTTCCTTGACCAATATCGAAAATTTCATCGAAACTTGCTCTTGCTCCATTGTACATATAGATTTTATTATTCGAATTATAAGCAACCAACTGATTGTTAAAGTTTACTATTCCATTCCAATACCGAGCATCAAAGACTTGCCATTGCTTGAAATCATTCAAATTAGGATTAGAAAGATTCCCTTTTCTGATTCCGTAATATTGGGTTACAGCATAAATTTCATTATTGTAGATGGTGGTTTGATACACTCTTGTTTCTTCGCCAGAAGGTCCTATAAAATAAGTATCTCCAAACTGCAGGGTTGATAAATTAAATTGTACCACTCCAAAATCACAGGAAATATATACAATCCCATTATATTCAATGAAGTGATTGATTTTCTTGATGTTAGAAGGTATCTGTTTTTTAACAATATCTACTACATTAAGCATGCTATTATCAGCATCATTGATTATAACAATCAACCCATCTTCATAACCTACTAGTGTTTTTTTAAAAGTTGGACTGTAATATAGTGCAGCTATCGTTTGTCCTGAAAGCCCATCAATAGTATTAGTTGTTTTAATGATGCTTGTGTTTTGAGAGAACAATGCATTTTCGGAAGCTGCAAATACAGCAGTAGTTGATTCTGAAATGTCTTTTATTTCATTATAACTAAAATAGCCTTTCCATAACAAATTGTTTTGTGCAAAACTTATTTGAACTACAATCAGAAACAGAATAAAGAGTACATTTTTTTTCATTATTTGTATTACTAATGATGCGCAAATATAATACAAACGAAAGTTTTTGAATTTTGTTACCTAAAATTAAAAAGACTTTCTTCAATTAAATTGAAGAAAGTCATCTCCTAAATATATATTCTATACCACTCCTTGAGCAAGCATAGCATCTGCCACTTTAACAAATCCTGCAATATTAGCTCCTTTTACATAATCAATATATCCCGAATCATCCGAACCATATTTTACACAAGAAGCATGAATATTCAACATAATCTCCTTCAATTTTTGATCTACTTCCTCAGATGTCCAGCTTAATCTCAAAGAGTTTTGAGACATTTCTAATCCTGAAGTTGCAACACCACCAGCGTTTGAAGCTTTTCCTGGTGAAAATAATATTTTTGTTTTTTGAAAAACAAGAACTGCCTCTGGTGTTGTAGGCATATTGGCACCTTCTGTAACGCATACACAGCCGTTTTTCACAAGTAAATTAGCTTCTTCTTCATTCAATTCATTTTGTGTAGCACATGGCATAGCTATATCACATGGCACTTCCCATGGTCGTTTACCTGCTATATATTTTGCATTTGGGTATTTATTCAAGTAATCACTGATTCTTCCTCTATTTACGTTTTTAATTTCCATAACATAGGACAATTTATCAGCGTCAATACCATCTTCATCATAAATATAACCTGCAGAATCCGACATTGTTACTACTTTGGCACCTATTTGAATTGCTTTTTCAACAGCATATTGAGCCACATTTCCTGAACCTGAAACCACAACAGTTTTCCCTTCAATAGTTTCTCCTTTAGTTGCCAACATACTTTGCGCAAAATAAACCGCTCCATAGCCCGTTGCTTCAGGTCTTATTAACGATCCTCCAAAAGAAATTCCTTTGCCTGTTAGTACACCAGTAAATTCATTTCGTAGCCTTTTATATTGACCAAACATATAACCTACTTCTCTTCCACCCACACCAATATCTCCGGCAGGAACATCGGTATTTGAACCAATGTGTTTAGATAATTCCGTCATGAATGCTTGACAAAAACGCATCACTTCATTATCAGATTTTCCTTTTGGATCAAAATCGGCTCCGCCTTTACCACCACCCATTGGCAATGTTGTTAAACTGTTTTTAAAAGTTTGTTCAAAAGCCAAAAATTTCAAAATACTTAAATTTACAGAAGGATGAAAGCGAATTCCTCCTTTATAGGGTCCAATAGCTGAATTCATTTGAATTCGATAGCCACGATTTACTTGGGTTTCGCCTTTATCATCAATCCAAACAACTCTAAAAATGATGATTCGATCGGACTCAACCATTCTTTCTAATAGCATTTTGTTTTGATATTTACTATTTTTTTCAATAAAGGGAATTACTGTTTCAGCAACTTCCTTCACTGCTTGCATAAATTCTGGCTCATTGGGATTTTTTTTGGCTACTGCCTCAATAAAACTACTAATACTTTTTGTCATAATAATTAGATTATTGGTTTAAGAAAACGTTTTCGTAATAGATACAAAGTTACATTATATGATATTCTTGCTTCATAATTTTAAATTAAATTAACATTATACAGACCTTATTATTAATTATAAATCTTTTACTTTAAAATTCAAAATAATTAACATAAAAACGGATTAAATGATATATTTTCTTTATAAAAAATCGATATTCAATAGTGATTTCTAGATAATGTTTTTCATAGTGCCTACTATGATTGTTGTTTTTATATATTTGTATTAAGTAATTATGTGTCCATGATCCCTAAATCAATTATAGCATTCTTTTTCTTCCTATTTGGATTTTCGAATAGTGTTTATTCACAGTTTGGATTTTCTCACGAAATTGGGTTTATTGCTGGGCCAGTTGCCTTTCAATCAGATTATGGAGAGCGATACAATTTATCTACTAATGCAGGAAATACGGGTTATGGGGTTGGATTAATTCATTACATCAACTTTTCTTATGAAGCCGAATGTAACTGCTATACTCCCGAAACGTATTTTAACGACCATTTTAAACTTAGAAGTGAATTATCTTATAATAAAACCGAGTTACAGCATTTTGGGGAATGGGTTGCGCCCAACAAAACTAGTAAGGAAGCAGATCAGCTAAGAGGAATGAGAGGTAGCGCAGCAGTAACAAACATAGGCATGCAACTAGAATATTTTCCGTTTAGCATTCGGGATTTCACCTCAACAATTGAAAGCTGGGGGCCTTTCATAAGTCTTGGAGCACAATTTAGTTTTTATAATGCTACCGCATCTTCTACACTTGGAAAATTAGGAACGCCTTTTACCACATACCCAAAATATTTAGTTCCTACAGATGATCGTCCTTATGGATTTTCAACAGAAGCAGAATCGGTTTGGTCTATTGTTGGCAGTGTGGGTACCCGCTATAAACTCTCTCCATTATCAGATTTAATGATAGATTTAAGAGGGCAATATTATTTTTCGAATTGGGTCGATGGTTTGAATCCAAATCCAGAAGAGTTTAAAGAAAATAGAGCCAACGATTGGCTTATTTGGTTAAATGTCGGCTACATATTTTATTTACAATAAAAACAAACTTTTTCTTGTATTTTGCATTCTGTTTTTACAAAGCAATACCTTTACATAAATGAACAAAATATACTATCTCGCTTCTTGTGATACTTGCCGAAAAATCATAAAATCATTGCCGAAAGAACATAGTTTGGTATTTCAAGACATCAAACAATACCCTATTAGTGTTGAGGAATTAGAAGAAATGTATGCTCTTTCTGGAAGCTATGAAGCTCTTTTTAGCAAAAAAGCACAGCTGTACAAATCGATGGATTTAAAAAACAAAAAACTAACCGAAGCCAATTTCAAAAAATACATATTAGAACATTATACCTTTTTGAGTAGACCTGTGTTTATAATAAATGATAAAATATTCATTGGCAACAGCCAACAAAATATACTTCAAGTAATGAAAGCTTTATCTTAATGACAAAAAGGACTATAGCCTTAATAGGCTCCACCATTGTTTCAATAATTTACGGACTTACCTTTACGTTAGCCAAAGATGTAATGCCAATTTATGTTCAAGCATATGGTTTTGTCATTATGCGCGTAGGCGGTGCTACAATTTTATTTTGGCTTTTTTGGCTTCATAATCGGAGATTAAAAGAAATTCGAGAGGAAAAGATTGACCCTAAAGATTATTTAAGAATAGTAATAGCTGCTTTTTTTGGTGTGGCACTCAATATGCTCTCTTTCTTTAAAGGTTTAAGTTTAACATCCCCTATTTCCACATCGGTGCTGATGGTTTCAACTCCAATGATTGTTCTCGTTCTTTCGGCAATTATCATCAAGGAACGAATGCAAAAAAGAATGGTTTTTGGAATAGTTTTAGGCTTTATTGGAACTGCCTTTCTTATCCTCTACGGAAAATCTGTTGAAAATGCTCCTAATGCAAGCTTAGGGAATTTTTTAGTTTTTGTAAATGCCTCTTCTTATGGTCTTTATCTAGTTCTTGTAAAAAAACTAATGGATAAATATAATCCTTATAATTTTGCGAAATGGATTTATCTGATAGGATTTATTATGGTTTTGCCTTTTGGTTGGAGCGAATTTGTAGCCGTTAATTGGGGGGTAATGCCTTTGGATATCTATTTAAAAATTGGATTTGTAGTGGTATTTTCAACATTCTTGACTTACTTATTAAATTTACTTTCTATGAAAGAATTAAAACCAACTACAATTGCTGTTTTTATCTACTTACAACCTGTTTTCGCTACTATTTTTGCCATCAGTTTAGGAAAAGATGAGTTGGCATTAGTCAAGATTATTTCTGCTGTTTTGATATTTACTGGTGTTTATTTAGTAACTCAAAAGAGGTAATTACTTATTAGCAAATAATCATTATCTTTTTGTTACTACTAATTACTAATCGCTACTTACTACAAAGTTTAGTATATTTGAATTCTGATTAAAAAAATAATATGATACAATCAATGACCGGATTTGGTAAAGCGAGTTTGCAATTACCAACCAAAAAAATAACCGTAGAAGTAAAATCTTTAAACAGCAAAGGCTTAGATGTAAGTGTAAGAATGCCATCGTCTTACCGCGAAATGGAATTGGGTTTACGCAACCAAATCGCCTTAAAACTAGAACGAGGAAAAATAGATTTTTCTGTTTTTATCGAAAGTACCGCCGAACAAACTTCCACGAAAGTGAACGTGCCGATAGTGAAAGCCTATATCAATCAATTGCGTGAAGTGTATGCTGATGCCGATGAAACCGAATTGATGAAAATGGCTATCAGAATGCCCGATACCCTGAAAACCGAAAGGGAAGAAATCGACGAAAATGATTGGAGTGAAATTCAAAAAGTAATCGAGGAAGCCTTAAATTATATTGGCAATTTTAGAAGAGATGAAGGTACTTCATTAGAAAAAGAATTCCAATTGCGTATTGGTAATATCCGACAATACATGAACGAGGCCTTGGCACTTGATTCCGAGCGTGTTCAAGCCATAAAAGACCGTTTGCAAACCGCCATTTCAGAGTTACAAGTGAATGTTGACGAGAACAGATTTGAACAAGAATTAATCTATTATTTAGAAAAATTAGATATTACCGAAGAGAAAGTACGTTTGACCAATCATCTTGATTATTTCTTGGAAACCATTAACGGAACTGAAGCCAATGGTCGAAAACTGGGTTTTATCACTCAAGAAATGGGTCGCGAAATAAACACGATGGGTTCAAAAGCTAATCATTCACAAATGCAAAAATTAGTAGTGATGATGAAAGATGAATTAGAGAAAATTAAGGAACAGGTTTTGAATGTACTTTAACACAATTTGATTGCAGATTGGTGATTAACAATTTATGATTGCAGATTTAAAAAAATGAAAAAAGGAAAATTAATAGTTTTTTCGGCACCATCGGGTTCAGGGAAAACAACCATCGTTAGGCATTTATTATCGAAAGAGAGTTTAAATCTTGAGTTCTCCATTTCGGCGGCAACACGTGAAGCTCGTGGCGAAGAGGTAAATGGGAAGGAGTATTATTTTATGTCGCTTTCTGATTTTAAAACTCACATCAAAAATGAAGATTTTGTAGAATGGGAAGAGGTCTATAGAGATAATTTTTATGGCACTTTAAAAAGTGAAGTAGAACGCATTTGGGCATTGGGAAAAAATGTAATTTTTGATATTGATGTCGCTGGAGGATTACGAATCAAACATAAATTTCCGGAGGAAACTTTGGCCGTTTTTGTAAAACCACCCAGTGTTGACGAATTAAAACGTCGACTCAAAGAACGTTCAACAGAAAGTGATGAAAAGATTAATATGCGTATTGCAAAAGCACACGTAGAACTGGCAACTGCTCCGCAATTTGATGTTATTATCAAGAATTATGATTTGGATGTTGCACTTGAAGAAGCCTATCAATTAGTAAATGACTTTGTAAACAAGTAAATTATAAAAATTGAAAGATTTAATAATTGAAAAATTACTTTGGTTTTTAAATCTTTTAATTTTTAAATCTTTCAATTAAATATATGAAAATCGGTCTCTATTTTGGATCCTTCAACCCCATTCATATTGGGCATTTGATAATTGCCAATCATGTGGTCGAACATACTGCTTTAGACCAGGTATGGATGGTCGTCACACCGCATAATCCACTAAAAAACAAAAACACTTTATTGGATGATTACAAACGGTTGGATTTGGTTTTCCTTGCCACCGAGCATTATCCAAAAATCAAACCCTCGGATATAGAATTTAAATTGCCGCAACCCAATTATACAGTTAATACTTTGGTGCATTTACAAGAAAAATATCCAAAACACACTTTTTCTTTAATTATGGGAGAAGATAATTTGAAGTCGTTAAACAAGTGGAAAAATTATGAAGTGATTATACAAAATCATGAAATCTATGTCTATCCTAGGGTAAACTCTATAGCAATCACTGAAGAGAATAAAGCATTTAAAGATAACTCCAAGATTCATTTTATTGATGCGCCAATTGTAGAAATATCATCTACTTTTATTCGAGAAAACATTCAAAAGAATAAAAATGTTCAACCTCTTTTACCTGCAAAAGTTTGGGAATACATTGACCATAATAATTTGTATAAAAAATAAACTTAACATTCTTTTACAAAACGTTTTAATTTGGGTTTGGTACCTTTATACCCAAAATAAAACATCATGAATAATTTCGAATTCTATAACCCTACTAATCTAATTTTTGGTACTGGGCAAATACAAAAATTAGCCGTATTAATTCCCAAAAATTCGAAAATTCTTCTTGTTTATGGTGGGGGAAGCATATTCAATAACGGTATTTATTCAAAAGTAAAAGAAGCTTTGAATGACTTTGAAATAATCGAATTTGGTGGCATTGAACCCAATCCAAATTTTGAAACTTTAATAAAAGCAGTCGCTATCACACAAGAAGAAAAAATAAATTTTATACTTGCTGTAGGCGGTGGAAGTGTCATTGATGGTGCAAAATTTATTTCGGCAGCAGCTCATTTTGAGGGAAATCCAATTGAAATATTACAAAAACGTATTTTGTTTAAGGATGTTTCTAAAGTAATCCCATTTGGAACTGTATTAACTTTACCGGCAACAGGTTCAGAAATGAATTCTGGAGCAGTAGTGACTATAGCTGCAACACAAGAAAAATTAACTCTTGGAGGTAGTGCTTTATTTCCTAAATTTTCAATTTGTGATCCTACAGTGATTGCTTCTTTACCAAAACGCCAACTACAAAACGGAGTCATTGACGCCTACGTTCATGTTTTAGAACAATATTTGACCTATCCGCATGAAGGGTATTTGCAGGATAGAATAGCCGAAGGAATATTAGAAACCTTAATCCAAGTAGGCCCTAGTGTTGTAGAAAAACCAAAAGACTACGCTTTAGCCTCTAATTTCATGTGGAGTTGTACAATGGCTTTAAACGGATTGATTCAAAAAGGCGTCCCTTCTGATTGGGCAACTCATATGATAGGACATGAATTAACAGCCTTATTTGGAATTGATCATGCTCGAACATTAGCAATTATTGGTCCTAATTTATACCGCGTAATGTTTGAAACAAAAAAACAAAAATTAGCACAATACGGAAAACGTATTTTTAATTTATCAGGGAGCGAAGATGAAATAGCCAACGATGCTATCAACAAAACAATAGCTTTTTTCAAAATTATGGGAATGCCAACTCAATTATCTGAATGCGAAAAAAACTTTGATAAAACAGCTGATTTTATAGTCAATCGTTTTGCAGAAAGAGGCTGGACAGCTTTAGGTGAAAAACAAAATATCACTTTAGAAAAAGTAAAATCAATTGTTGAAATGAGTTATTAGCACTAAAAAAGGCGAACCTTTTTCCATAAGTACGCCTTTTCAAATTACTAAATCAACTAATTCAAACAGTTATACATAAGTAAAACACTTACGCATAATAACTTACAACGATTTTCAAATCATTATATTGTGTGAATCTGAAGTTATTTTATAAAATAACTACCATTTTTATAATTTAGGATTCTATTTTCAGAACTTACTTTTTTGTTTTATGTATAAATTTTTAAGTACTTTTGATTACATATAATAAAATTAATGAACAATACTATAAAATTCGCAGTAATAGGTGGCGGTAGCTGGGCAACAGCAATTACAAAAATGCTTTGTTCCAATGTTGATGAAGTAACTTGGTATATGCGAAATGAAGATGCTGTCGAATATATAAGAGCACATCATCATAACCCAAATTACTTAAGTTCAGTAGAATTTGACATTAAAAAATTAAAATTAACGAATGATATCAATGAAGCTGTTGCCTATGCTGATTATATCATTTTTGCTATTCCTTCGGCGTTTTTGAGCCAAGAATTAGAAAAATTGACTCTTTCTTTAAAGGATAAAGTAATTTTCTCGGCCATCAAAGGAATCGTTCCCGAAACGAGTTTGATTGTTGGCGAACATTTTAATACCGTTTACGATATTCCTTTCGAAAACATAGGCGTAATTACGGGGCCTTGTCATGCCGAGGAAGTGGCGCTGGAGCGTTTGTCTTATTTAACTATAGCCTGTGGCGATGCCGAAAAAGCAGAAATAGTAGCTCAAAATTTATCCAGTAATTATATCAAAACTAAGATTTCGGATGACATTATAGGAACTGAATATGCCGCCATGCTCAAAAATATTTTTGCTATTGCTGCGGGTATTGCTCACGGACTGGGTTATGGCGATAATTTTCAATCGGTGTTGATGAGTAACAGCATTCGGGAGATGAAAAAATTCATCCGAAAAGTGCATCGAATGAAGCGCAACATCAATGATTCTGCCTATTTGGGTGATTTATTAGTGACGGGGTATTCTGTGTTTTCTAGAAACCGAATGTTTGGCAATATGATTGGAAAAGGCTATACCGTAAAATCAGCTCAAATGGAAATGAGTATGGTTGCCGAAGGCTATTATGCCGCCAAAAGTGCCTACAAACTCAATCAAGAATACAAAGCCAATACCCCAATCATTGACGCGGTGTACAGTATTTTGTATGAAGGAAAATCAGCTAAAAAAGTGTTTGAAAAACTGACGGAAAAGTTGGATTAATCCTATCTAACAATCACCCCATCTACGAATAAAATAGGAACTTCCTCTACATAATCTGGAGTGATGGAGTTTGCTTTGAAGATGAATTTTCGGTCGTATAATTTGTCGGCGATAAAAAAAGTAACCATAAACTCATTGTTGAGTACCAAAACACTTTTTTCCAACATTTCAATTTTTACTACAGAAACCGATGGGACTTCTACAAACGCATGACGCAAAAGCGACGTTTTTTTCATTTCGCCATCGATGGTTCCAAAAGCTTTTGAAACTACCATAACACTATCGAGATTGAAATCGCTGTCGTTTATTAAATAGGCATACCAAACTTTTTCCATAAAATCGTCGCTCCATTCTTGGACCGCGGCGAGGAAAACGTTTTCTACGATGGGGATTATGATGTCTGTTTTCATTTTAATGTTTTGCCACGAAGACTCGAAGGCACAAAGTTTTATTTTGAAAATACTATAGTTTTGTTTAACCAGACTAGCCCTGATTGCAGCGGAAATCCTTTTGAAAATAATGCTTATTTTTTCTTGTTATTGCAGAACGACCAACGGAAGTTCCTGCAATGACTTAGAAGAAAAAGCAGTATTGAGAAAGATTGAAGCGGAAAGCAGGAAATAGCTTCTAAAATTAAATACTCGCTTTGAATTGCTCCAAGAAACGAACGTCATTTTCGTAAAACATTCGAATATCGCCAATTTGATACAATAACATGGCGATTCTTTCGATTCCCATTCCAAAGGCGAAACCTGTATATTCTTCTGGATTGATGTTGCAATTTTTCAAGACATTTGGATCTACCATGCCGCAACCACCAATTTCCAGCCAACCTGTTCCTTTTGTAATACGGTAATCGGTTTCGGTTTTTAGTCCCCAGTAAATATCTATTTCGGCACTCGGTTCGGTAAACGGAAAATAAGAAGGGCGCAAACGTATTTTCGATTTTCCGAACATTTCTTTGGTAAAATACAAAAGCGTTTGTTTCAAATCGGCAAAAGAAACATCCTTGTCAATATACAATCCTTCGACTTGGTGAAAAATACAATGCGAACGCGATGATACAGCTTCGTTACGAAAAACCCTCCCTGGAGAAATCGTTCTTATTGGTGGTTTGTTATTTTCCATATACCGTACTTGTACCGATGAAGTATGGGTGCGCAACAAAACATCTGGATTGGTTTGGATGAAAAAAGTGTCTTGCATATCACGCGCTGGATGGTATTCAGGCAAGTTTAATGCGGTGAAATTATGCCAATCATCCTCAATTTCTGGTCCTTCAGAAACATTAAAGCCTACGTTAGAGAAGATATCAATAATTTGATTTTTGACTAAAGAAATAGGATGACGAGAACCTATTATTACGGGTTCGGCTGAGCGCGTTAAATCACCATAAAACCCTTTGATTTCTTGTTTGCTTTCAAGGGATTCTTGAATGGATTTTACTTTTTCCTCGGCAGTAGTTTTTAATAAATTAATAACTTGTCCAAACTCCTTTTTTTGATCATTAGGAACATTCTTGAACTCAGCAAAAAAGTCTTTTAAAAGCCCTTTACTTCCTAAAAATTTAATTCTGAATGCTTCTAATTCTGAGGTGTTTTGAGTTGAAAAAGCTTGAGCTTCGCTAATATATTCTTTAATCTTGTCTGTCATTTTCATTCAATAATTGAGATTGCGAAATTAAGAAAAAGTTAGAAGTTAGAAGTTAGAAGTTAGAAGTTTTTATATACATCTACATTAAAATCATAAATCTGCTCCCGAAGCTTCGGGACTAAAATCAACAATCATCATTCAATTAGTTGCTTTTCTATAAAATAATTGACAATGGCTTCTTTCATCAAAACCGATTGTTCTCCAGCTTTTAAGGCTGGTAATTCTTCTTTTACCTTATAATGAGGCCATCCGTCTTCATCAAAAAATTCAAATTCATAAAATCCATAAGGTTCTAATAATCGACAAATAGCAATATGCATTAGATTGAGCTTTTCGTCCTTTACATAGGTTTGATGTACTTTGCCGAGTTCTTGAACGCCAATTAAATAAATAATGGCGTCTAAATCTAAGTCTTCACCCTGCGAAAATTGATCCGAAAGTATCGTTACAAGCTGCTCCCAGCGTTCTTTAAGTTGTATATCTCTTGACATTTAGATTGCGGATTTTAGATTTTAGAATATCTAAAATCGTTCGGGCAAAGATACCAACATAATTCTTTTATCTTTGTTCTTTATTCTATTCTCTTTATTCTTTTTTTTATGAGTTTTTTAGATATTGTTTTGGGTGTTTTTTTAGCTTTAGGTTTGTACAAAGGAATGCGAAACGGGCTTTTTGTAGAGTTGGCTTCTTTTGTTTCTTTATTGTTAGGCATATATATAGCCATAAAATTTTCTGGATTTGCTACAAGAATTTTGTCTGGATTTGT
The DNA here is from genome assembly GCF_046155325.1 of Flavobacterium sp. Taxonomy (GTDB): domain Bacteria; phylum Bacteroidota; class Bacteroidia; order Flavobacteriales; family Flavobacteriaceae; genus Flavobacterium. Next base: position 7,839 of record NZ_JBJXDQ010000096.1, on the reverse strand, counting down.
AAATTGGAATCCAAAAACGGTTCAAATATGGGCTTTTCTTCTTACCTTCATTTTGGTAATTATTGGTGTTTCGTTAGCTGCAAAATTCTTAACTAAAATAGCCAGTTTTGCCTATTTGGGCTGGATTAACAAACTAGGCGGTGGTGGGTTTAGACTATTAAAAACTGTATTAATTCTAGGTGTTTTTTTAAATTTTTTCGAAAAGATAAATTTCAACAATACTTTTGCCAAAAAAGAAACCTTAGACAAATCACTATTTTATCGCCCTATACAAAAAACAGCAGGATTCGTTTTTCCTTCTATCGAAAAATGGTATAAAGAGTTGAAAAAAAAGTGAACAGATTTCAGAGACCGGATTTCAGATAGCAGGTTTCAGATAGCAGGTTTCAGATAGCAGGTTTCAGATAGCAGGTTTCAGATAGCAGATTTCAGATAGCATGTTTCAGATAGCAGGTTTCAGATAGCAGATTTCAGATAGCAGGTTTCAGATAGCAGGTTTCAGATAGCAGCACATAAGGATTCTAAACTCACAAACACAATCTGCAACCTGAAATCTAAAGTCTATTTCACTTCCTTAATTGCCGATTTGTCAATCCAACCTTCGGTTCCATCGGTTAATTGAATTTTTTTCCAATTACTTATGGTTTCTAATACAAAAACTTTAGTTCCCTCGTGTAGCATAAATGCTGTTGTACTTGCGTTTTGTGGTTCGCTTTTTACTGCTGCTATTTCGGCAAAAACAATGGCTGGTTTTTCTTTATCGTATTCATTTTTAACAGAAATTGCTGCCGAAACACTTATTAATTGCAGTAAAATAAGCACTATGATTCCGATGAAAAATACTCTTTTGTATAAGGAAAACTGCGAAAAATAATAACCTATAAAAAGTAAGAGAAATAAAGTCGCTAATACAACTGATATCCAACCCCAAGTATTATAGTGAAATACCGAAATGAAATCGAGAATCATTTTTGAAAAACCTACTTGTGGAATTTCTTTAATTTCATCAATTTGTAGTTTTTGGGCGAATTTTAAATTATTGGCGATTTCTGAATCATCAGGATTGAGCAGTAAAGCTTTTTCATAATTATATATAGCTGGAGCTACTTTATTTATTTTGTAGTAACAATTACCTAGATTAAAATACAATTCCGCCGAATGTTCATTTGCTTTTAATACCGATTCATAAGCGGTTACTGCTTGTTTGTATTTACCTTTTTGATATAACACATTTCCTTTTTCAAAACCACTTTGGGCAAAGAAAATTTGGGTTAAAAATAAAAATATTAAAAGTAATTTTTTCATTATTTATGTTTTTTGCTAGACACTATTTTACTCCAATTAATTATACAAAAAACACACACCTAACCCCTCTCAAGAGGGGGATTTATGGCTACTAACAATTAGTAGTTACGAAATCTGTTTTTCTAAATCCGAAATAATCTGTACCGCTTTGTCAAAATCTTGTTCAATGGCCGAACTCGAAATGAGCGCATATCTTGCGAGTTCACAATTCTCAGTAAGCAGAATAAATTCGTTGACCGTTTCTGTATTTGTATTTCTTGATAATAAAAGTTCTTGAATATTGCTTTTGCTCATTTCTGAGGTTTCAATATGCAACTTAGCCTTAAGAAAATTATGCATAGCTTTTTCCAATGCCACATAAAATGGGTCTTTATTATTTATCTGTTTTTTGGCTTCCGACAAGTATTTTTTAGCCAATCGATTATTATTTTTTATTCTATTTCCAGCAACATCTCCATCTATAGCTTCCTTTTTCTTTTTGAAAAGCACTATTAATGGGAGCATTAAAAATGGCAAAAACAATAAACTATAAAAAGTGTTAGAACCAAAAAAATCATCGTTTTTCATTGATAATAAATTGGTTTTTAACTTAATAAATTTGAATTGTTCACTAGTCGAAATTTTGTTTTTAGTGACTCCCGTTGCTTCAGCAACATTAGGTTCATCCGCAGTAGGACCTTCAAGAACATTGATAATTATCTCGGGCGAACTGATTGTTTTATAGCTTCCTGAACCCAAATCAAAATAAGAAAAATGCATTGATTTTATCGGGTAATTTCCTTTAAATTGAGGGATAATTGCATAATTATCGAATGTTTTTCCGCTCATTCCAGACAAATTTGTATTTACTTTGTCGGTATGAACTGGGTCGTACATTTCTAATGCATTGGGCACTATAGGTTTTGGCAACGTAAATAATTTCATATTTCCACTTCCTGTTACAATTACTGCTAAATCTAGGCTTTCTCCATTTTTTAGATTCGTTTTAGAAGGGATTACCTTAAAATCAAATTTACCCACAGCTCCAGAGAAATCAGCAGGTTTTCCTGCCTCAGGAAGTGCTTTTACAGCTATTGTTTTCGAACCTGCAGACACCCTTTTATTTCCTTGGGTCATTAATACTTGCCCAAAAATGTTTCTTCTGTTAGAAGGTAATTGTACGTCAATGTCTAATGATAAAGGCTCAATTTCTAGTTTTCCTGTTTTTTGTGGATACAAAACTGTTTTTCTTAACACAACATAACGATATTTCTCGCCTTTAAACATGCCTTCTTCAGCCACTAATTGTTTAATATCTATATTTTGACTCCAAAAATCATTGTATTTGGGTTTATTGAGTTCTCGCCAATTTGAAATGCCAATACTATAACTAAAATATAACTTATATACTACGGTAATGGGTTCGTTTAAATAAGGATTTGTTTTAGAGATATCGGCTACTAAATAAATGTTATCATCTGCAGAAACTTGAGTGTCGTTAGGGTCTTTTGGTTGTTCTACAGCAGCGGTAACATTAATTTTTATTGGGTTAGTCTTATATATTTGACCATTATATTCTATAGTTGCTTGCTTAATTATGAGATTCCCTTTTTGGGACGGCAAAAGAAAATAAGAATAGGTTTTTTCGAAGGAACTTTTTCCATTTACCCAGGATTGACTGACTTGCTGACTTGGTCCTGCAATGATTCTAAACCCTTCAAAATTGGGTTGAATAAAGTTGTCTCCATCCACATTCATCGTAAAATCAATTCGAAGTCTTTCATTTAGTCCAAGTGTGTTTTTACTCACTTTGGCTTCAAATTGAACTTGAGCCATCAGTGCATTAAAACCTATTAAAACCAAAGCTATTATAAAATTTTTCATTTCTTATTTTATTGAACTACCAATCTTTTTCAGTTTGTATTGGTTTGCCTTTTACTTTTTTGGCATTTACTTTTTCTTGTATATTTTTCTCTTCGTTGTTTACTGCATCCAAGAGATTTTCTAATCGTTGTTGTGAAATTCCACCAGGCAATGGCTTAGGTTTCCCGTTTTCATTGGGTTTGTCTTTGTTTTTTTCGTTTTTACCCTCTTTATTATTAGGTTTATCTTTTTCTTTACCCTTGTCATCTTTCTTATCTTTATCTCCGTCCTTGTTGTCGTCTTTCTTGTCTTTGTTTTTATTTTTGTCGTCTTTTTTGTCCTTATCCTTTTTTTTATCATTCTTAGGAGGATTTTCTTTAAGCATTTTTTTGGCTAAAGCAAAATTATAACGTGTTTCCTCGTCACTCGGGTCATTTCGAAGAGCATTTTTGTAGGCTTCAACTGCTTCACTATAATTTTTTTCTTTCATAAAAACATTCCCTAAATTATGAAATATTTTATGTTTTTGAATTTTTGATTTTGAATTTTCGATTGCTTTTGCATAAGCATATTTGGCCTCCTCAATTTGGTTTTGCTTATAAATTGCATTCCCTAAATTATAAGGTGAAACTGTTCTTTTATTAAATTTTGAATGCGAAATTCTATAATTGGCTTCAGCTTCAACAAACTTGTTCTCGGTATAATCTTGGTTAGCTTGATCCATAGCCTTGTCTTTCTCTTGAGCCGAAACAGCAAAAGAAAAAAATAATATAATATATATAATACTTTTTTTCATTATTCTTTTTCGTTAAATAAATTCAGCTTTTTCACCCAAGTTGTTTTTCTTTCTAAAAAGAAAATATCGATAAACAACAGAAAAAAAGCAATGCCAAGGAACCATTGAAATTGAGACTGAAAATTGGCCATTTGGGTCGATTCGAATTCTGTTTTTTGAATAGTGTCTAATGTATTTTTTATATAATCTATTACTTCTTTGGTATTATTTCCATTCACATAACCCCCTTTTGTGGTATTAGCAATCGTCATTAAACCTTCTTTGTTTAACTTTGTAATTACTACTTCGTTGTTGTTGTCTCTTTTGAAACTTTCGACAACTCCATTAATCCTAAGCGGAATGGCACTTCCTTTTTCGGTTCCTATCCCGACAGCAATTATTTTCATTCCCAATTTATTGGCTTCCTCGGCAGCATCCTCAGCACCCTCAGAGTGGTCTTCTCCATCTGAAATCAAAATCAATAATTTACTAGTTTTGCTTTTATCATCAAAATAAGTTGCTGACAATTTAATTGCTTCATCAAGTGAAGTTCCCTGAGAGGAAACTATATCGGTATTCATGCTTTGCAAAAACATTTTGGCAACACTATAATCAGTAGTAATGGGCAAAACTGGAAATGCACTTCCGGCATAAGCCACAATTCCTATCCTGTCACTTCCCAATTGATTGATTATTTGGGATACAATTTGCTTGCTTTTATCTAATCTATTTGGGGCAACATCTTCGGCAAGCATACTTTTAGAAACATCCATGGCAAAAACGATGTCTATTCCTTCTCGTTTAACCGTTTCCATTTTAGTTCCCATTTTTGGATTAACCAAGCCAAAAATCAAACAGATTAATGCCAAAAGTAGTACTGCCAATTTCAAAATAGGTTTAAAAACTGATTTTTCTGGACTTAGTTTTTTAACGAGTTCTAAGTCCCCGAATTCACGATGTTTTTTTCTTTTCCAATATTGATTGTATAGAAAAAGCACTACCAAAAGGGGTACTGTAAAAAGAAGGTATAAATATTTTGATTCGTCTAATTCCATTATTCAGATTTCAGATTTCAGATTTCAGATTTCACTCTAAAATCAAACCTTAATTTTGTACTATTTTAATTAATCATTTTTCATTTTCAAAGTATATTAGCTTCTCATTTATTTTCAATCTCAACTCCATATTTCTTTGAGAGGGCTGGAGTGATGCTTATATAAAACTCCTATAAACCGTGTTTCGTAATCCTATTTCTACTAATAATAACAGAACTGTCAACCAAACAAAAGGTCTAAATTTTTCGTCATAATCATAAAATTTAAGCTCTTCTATTTCTGTCGTTTCTAGCTTATTGATAGATTCATAAATTTCAGCTAATTTGCTATTACTGGTGGCTCTAAAATATTTTCCATCTGTTTTTCTGGCAATGCTTCTCAATAATTGTTCGTCAATTTCTACTTGCATCATTTGAAACAAAAACTGTCCATTAGGAGCTATTGCATACGGAAATTCAGCCATTCCATTAGTTCCAATTCCAATGGTATATACTTTAATACCATATTGTTTGGCTATATCTGCAGCGGTTTCAGGCTCTATAAATCCTCCATTATTCACCCCGTCTGTCAATAGAATAATAACTTTACTTTTGGCTTTGCTATCTTTTAATCGGTTTACTGCTGTGGCTAATCCCATTCCTATTCCTGTTCCGTCTTTTAAAACATTATCATATTTAATGCTGTTAATTGCATCTTCAATCACCGCTTTATCACTGGTTACAGGTGTTTTGGTATAGGCTTCAGAAGCATACACTACGAGTCCTATTCTGTCATTGGGTCTTTGTTCTACAAAATCCGCAGCTACTCTTTTAAGCGCTTCCATTCTGTTGGGTTTTAAATCCTTTGCGAGCATACTGCCTGAAACATCTACCGCCATGACAATATCAATTCCCTTAGTTGTTTTGGTTTTATTGCTAACATCAACTGTTCTTGGTCTTGCCATAGCAATAATTAACGAACTTAAAGCCAATAATCGAAGTACATCTAAAAAAGGTCTTAATCTAGCCAAAAACGATTTATTACTTCCAAATCCTTTAAGTGAACTTATTTTTAAAGTGGTTGATGATTGATTCCTTTTCAAATATAACCATGCGATAGCGATTGGAATCAAAAGAAACAACCAAAAAAACTCAGGGTTTAAAAAAGTGACTTTTCCCATTATTGTTTTGTGTTTTGAAGTTCAACCGAGCTTAAAATTTTATCCGAAATATCATTAGCATATTTATCACCCTCTTCATGAACAATAATAACTTGTTGTAATCCGCCTTCTTGACTAAAAAGCAAGGCTTCATAATAAAATTTTGTACTGGTTTTATTTTCTTCATCAATTTTTGAAAAAGTCCCGTAGCCTTTAATCCCTTTAATTCCTTCGGCAGTTTCAAACTCTTCTTGCTTTACAATCATGTTTTGCGCTCCTTGTGACTCTAATGTTTGTAATGCAGATTCTAATGATTTTGATAATTCAATTTCTGTTTGCTTCGCCTGTTCGCTGGCACTCGGGTCTTGTTTATATTTTAAGGTCGATACCATTATATAAAAATTGTCATTGAAATTGCCAAAAGTAAAGGATTGCATGTCTTTGATTAATGCTAAACCATTTTGGGGAAGCACCTTTTTTAAATCAGTTCTCACGAGTACTTTTGGAGTATTGATTCTAACTAACGGACTGCCATATTCACTTTTTACCCATTCGCCTTCTAACAATTCTTTAGAAGAATTTCCTAAAACATTATCAATTACATAATCGAATCCTTTTGTAGCAATAAAAAAAGTAGTGATGGCAAAAAGTAGTCCTACCAATGAAACTACTGCAATAGTTACTTTTTTCTTTCTTTGTTTTTCTTGTTCTATTTTCAGCTGTTGTTGTCGTTGCATTTCGTTGAGTAACGATTCATCTTCTTTTTCGAGGACAACAGGTATAGATTTGTCTAAAGTGACAATGGCTCTTTCAATTTTTTTGCGGTCTTCGGTAATTTCAAAATCCATAGGTTTTGATTTGGCAAATTTTACTAAATCGGCTTGTTTCAAAACGGTAAACAAATTTTCAATGGTTTCCTTAGAAAGTTTCATTTTCTTTTTAAGAGAAACAACTTTTAACCCTTCGATTAATTCAGAAGTTGTGCTTTCCATTGCGGGTATTTCGATGGCTTCCTCAATATAATTTCTGACAATATCAGTCAATTCACTATAATATTCTTTTATTTCACCCCTTTGCCAAAGCTCTTTTTTTTCCAATTTGTTGAGCTTAGAAGTTGCTTTCTCTATTGGGGTTTTATAGACTTCTTCTTCCGTAGTTTTCTTATTTTTTTTATTTTTAATATACCAATATATCAATCCGCCAATGCCTGCAATAAATAACAGTGCTAATAGATATTTCCACCAAGTTCCAAAAAAAGAATTCTGAGCAGGAATAATATTCTTTATGTCAAACATTTTTTGTTTGAGAGTATCTACCTGAACATTGGTAACTTCAACACGAAGTGAGTCAGATAAAAAAGCTTTGTTATTGATTAGGATCCGAACACTCGGGATGGTAAATTTTCCTGAATCAAATTGGGTTAATCCGTATTTTTTAATTAATTCATAGCGGTCATTTTTTAGAATGGTGTCAATGGGATAAGATGAAATTACTTCGAGTGTTCCAAAAAATTTTAAATTAGGAAAAACCACTTTTGTCAAGGTATCAACCTCGGTTTTTAATGTTAGTTTAAACTCGGTACCTATTTTATTTTTAATAGTATCAATACTGGTTGTCACTTGTTTTTGTTGACCAAAAACGGTGGTGGCAGAAAGCAGCAGTAATAGTAAATATAGTTTAATTTTCATTTGTTTTTAACTTTAGTCCTGTCAGGGTTTGGAACC
>NZ_JBJXDQ010000095.1:0-2686 GCF_046155325.1 Flavobacterium sp. | reverse complement strand
GTAATCAATCCGCTCAATCCAATAATATCAACCTCGTGTTCAATGGCCGCAGCGATAATTTTCTCTGGTGGAACCATAACCCCAAGATCAATGATTTCGTAATTATTACAAGCCAAAACCACGCTTACAATGTTTTTTCCAATATCGTGTACATCGCCTTTTACGGTTGCCATCAATATTTTTCCGTTCCCTTGTTTGTCGCCAACTTGTTTTGCTGCTTCGATATACGGCAACAAATACGCCACAGCTTTTTTCATAACACGGGCTGATTTTACCACTTGTGGCAAAAACATTTTTCCTGAACCGAACAAATCTCCAACGACATTCATCCCTGTCATCAGGTTGATTTCAATTACTTCGATTGGTTTTGTAGCTGCCAATCGCGCTTCTTCTACATCTAGTTCTATAAAAGCATCGACTCCTTTTACTAGCGAATGCGTAATACGCTCTTGAACGGTTCCAGAACGCCATTCTTGAATCGCTTTCTCATTGCTTTTGACATCTCCTTTTACATTCTCAGCAAAATCCAACAGCCTTTCGGTGGCATCATCACGAAGGTTTAGGATTACATCTTCTACGTGCTCCAACAAATCTTTTGGGATTTCATCGTAAATAGAAAGCATCTCTGGGTTTACAATTCCCATCGTCATTCCATTTTTGATAGCGTGGTACAAGAAAACAGAGTGCATCGCTTCTCGAACCGTATCATTTCCTCTAAACGAAAACGACACATTACTCACACCACCGCTTATGTGTGCGTGAGGCAAATTTTCCCGAACCCATTTAGTTCCTCTAAAGAAATCCAAAGCATTCATTCGGTGTTCTTCCATTCCGGTTGCTACGGGAAATATATTCAAATCGAAAATAATATCTTGAGGTGGAAAATTTGCTTTATTGACCAAAATATTATACGAACGTTGGCAAATTTCAACCCTACGGTCAAAATTATCGGCTTGACCCGTTTCGTCAAAAGCCATCACAATCACAGCAGCACCATAGCGTTTGATGAGTTTGGCGTGCTTTATAAACTGTTCTTCGCCTTCTTTTAACGAAATGGAGTTAACTACACTTTTCCCTTGAACGACTTTTAAACCTGCTTCGATAATATCCCATTTCGAGCTATCAATCATAATAGGCACACGCGATATATCGGGTTCGGCAGCAATTAAATTCAAAAATTTGGTCATGGCGTATTCGCCATCGAGCATTCCTTCATCCATATTAATATCGATGATTTGTGCGCCACCTTCTACCTGCTCTTTAGCAATGCTTAATGCTTCATCGTATTTCTCTTCCTTGATTAATCGAAGAAATTTTCGAGAACCTGTAACGTTCGTTCGTTCGCCAATGTTTACAAATACGCTTTCGGGCGTAATGATTAAAGGCTCTAATCCTGATAAAACAAGGTTTCTTCTCTTTTCTGCCATTTTTATTTTATTTGATCCTGCAAGGTTTTAAACCTTGTAGGTTTGAACTTATTTATAGCTACTTTTTTAAAAACTTGTAGTTCGTTTTTGTTAATCATTTATTCCAAAAGCTTTTTTGCACTAACGGGACTAACTATTTTTTTTCCTGTTTTGTCTTCAATTTCTTTTCGAGTATTTCCTGCAATAGTTCCACCTTGATTGGCGATTTTTTTATTTTGCTGAAAGGTAACTGGCTTTTTTTCTTTGCTGATTTCTGTTGTCGTAGCTTCTGCAAGCATATTTAAAACCAACTCTAAATTGGTCATATTATCCCGAAGATTTTCTTTTTTTAAATCCTTCAAATTTTTATATTCCTTAACCGAAAGTCCACTCCAAGCCTTGGTTATTTCATCTGTCAATATTGCAAACTCCTGTCCTTTTTTCACGCCTCGTATTTCCCATTCGTCAGTAAGATCTTTACGAACTTCTATACTTTTCAATCTTTGGTTGACCCATTCTTTAGAATATCCTTTCTTGAGGTAGGTTTCCATTAATCGGTCGATTCCTTTTTCGGGGTCAGCTATTTCGTCTAGTCTTTCACTTCCTACTTTGGCTAACCAAAGTTTAAAAGGCTCTGCGTTAGGTGATGGCACCGATTGAATAAGTCTAAAAATAGCTGTTGTTTTTCCAGCTAATGTTTTACGATTTTTTCCATTAGACAACATATTTACCTGGGGACAATTTGTCCCTATGTAGCTCCCCAATTCAGGATCTCGTTTTCTAATTTTCTTCAAATAATCCGTAGTGTTTTTGGAATCAGTCAATACAGAAATGACATCCACAATTGAAAAATACCATTGCTCCTCGTCATCATTCCATAAAGAACGAACTTGCTTTTGCTCGAATAGTTTTAATGCCGATTCTTTGGTCATATTTTAATTGTTGTGTTTATTCTTTGATTGCGAGCGCAAGCTTTAAGCTTGCACTTTTGGAGGTCGGCTATAATTCTGACGCAATAAACGCATCTTTATTTTACATTGTTGCACTCGAAACTCTCGGTTTATAATCCTTTGCAATATCGGCAATCAACTTAATGTGTGCCGGAGTTGTTCCGCAGCAACCGCCAATTATGTTTATTAAATTATCATCTAAATATTCTTTTATAAAAACTTGCATTTGCTCTGGTGTTTCGTCGTATTCTCCAAAGGCGTTTGGCAATCCAGCATTAGGATGCGCTGAAACGTTGAAAGACGTATTTTGCGACAAAGTCTGCAAATACG
>NZ_JBJXDQ010000094.1:0-3693 GCF_046155325.1 Flavobacterium sp. | reverse complement strand
GTTTTATAGTAATCCGGCGGAAAACCATTTAATACCCGCCAAATTTCAAACCAAACAGGAACAGTATTTAACAAGGCGATAGTTTGTGCTCCAGAGCCTACCCTCAATTGTGAAGGCCATTTGTCTTCCTGGGGATCGGGAGCAATAAGCACTCTAAATTTACCGTTTTCGCTGATAAAATTTTCGATAGCTACGATTTGTCCCCCAAAAGTACCATAGGACATTTCAGGCCAACCAGAAAAAACAATAGTGGGCCAACCATCAAACCAAACTCTTATTTTTTCGCCTTTTTTTATTAAAGGTAAATCAACAGGATTAACAAAAGTTTCTACTGCAATGTCATAGGTTGAAGGCATAATAGTTGCTATAGGCGTTCCCTCTTTTATTGTTTCACCAATTCCCGCTTGAATGGCTCTGTTTACATAGCCATTTTGAGCTGCTTTTATGTAATACAATCCATTTCGAATGCTGTAATTTGCGTACTGATTTTTAAGTTTGTTTACCTGCGCTTCAGTATCAAATTGGTTGCTTAATGCCGTAAATTGATCACTTTGTGCTTTCGAAACTTTCTCGGAGTATTCGGCATTTATTCTATTAATTTCAACTTTCGCATTGACATATTCGTTTTTACTAGTCAGATATTTATTTTCTTGAGTAATAATTTTAGCCTCTCCTTCTTGTAATTTAAGTCGTTTTTCTTCGACATCAGTCATTGGTTTAAGACCTTCTTTGTTTAATTGAGTGGCACGATTAAATTGGGTGTTTGCAATTTTTAATTGCGTTTTTACTGCAACAAGATCTATGGAATCGCTTTTGATTTTAAATGAAGCTTGCTTTATTTTATTAAGTGCTTGTTCAATTTTTAGTTTTTGTTCATTTTCAATAGATTGGATTTGATTTGACAAAACGCCTACTTTAGAACTATAAGACGCTAATGCCGAATTTTTTGCATTCATTTGATTTTTTGTGTTTTGCACAAGATTAGGATCTAAATAATCTTCTTTAATCTCGGAAATATACATAATGGTATCGCCTTTTTTTACAAAATCACCTTCTTTTACAAACCACTTTTCTATTCGACCCGATATTACACTTTGAATTGTTTGAGGGCGTTGATTGGGTTTTAAAGTCGTTACTGCACCAGAACCCGAAATATTCTGTGTCCAAGGCAGAAATAGAGCAATCACTCCAAAAACGGAAACAATGGCTATAATTTTATTTAGAATTTTATAATGAGGTCTGTTGTCCAAATTTTTAATAGTTTGGAAATGACCTAATTTTTTAGTAAACTGACTCCTGTTTTCGGATATATTTAGCATTGTAATTTAATTTTTAGAATCAAAAATAATTTGTCCATTCTCCATAATAATATTACGAGCACACTTTGTTTTCCAATACGGATTTTTTGAAGAAACTATTACGGTCCATTCATTTTTTGGATCCGTAATAAAATCGATAATTTCGTTCGCTATTTTCTCATCCATAGTATCCGTTGGGTCTTCATAAAACAAAATTTTAGGTTTATGAACAATACTTCTGGCCAAAAGAATTTTTTGAGCATTAGAAGCAGAAAGCTGTCTGCCCTGTGGAAAAATAACAGTGTCTAATCCATTCGGCAATGTTTTTAAAAATGAGGATAGTTGTACAGATTCTATTGCCCATTTCAGATTTTCTTGACTCAGATTCCCATCCTTGAAAGTGATATTGTCTATAATACTTCCTTCGAAAGGCGTTTCGCCATATATTACACTTCCTATTTGGGATCGATATTGTTTTAAGTCAATCTTTTGAAAAGTGTCGTCATTAATATAAAAATAACCCGAAGTAGGCTGAATCAATCCCGACAACAATCGAATTAAGGTTGTTTTGCCCGAACCGTTCTCACCTTCAATAATTATTTTTTCGGATTGTTCTACTTTTAAGGATATTTTCTTTAAAATATTGTTTTTCGAATCGGGGAATTTAAAAGACAAATTATCTACTTCTAATGTTATTGCCGTGAAACAGCTATTAGGGTTTTGATTGGATTCTTCTTCTAGATTCATATCGGTTACTAAACCTATTTTTTCGACAGATGTTAAGACGTCATAAAAAGTTTCGAGACCTAAAATTATTTTTTCGACAGAACCTATTACTAATAAAATAATGATTTCTGCGGCAACAAACTGACCAATATTCATTTCTTGAGACAATACTAAATAGCCGCCAATACTCAACAAACTCGCGGTAATTATTATTTTGAAAAAAATTAATTGTGAAAATTGTCTTTTCACAACATTAAAATGTTTTTCACGGTATTTAAGATAATCGGTTACCAAATAATCGTTTTTTTGAAGTGCATAATCATAATTGATTTCATTTCTGAAACTAAAATTGTTTCTCGCAATTTCTTGCAACCAAGCGGCTACTTTATATTTATATTTCGATTCGAATAAACTGGTTTCTAAACCCGAATTATAGGAAAGTTTAAAAATATAATACAACAAGATTAATAGCATAAAACCAAATACAACGAAATAGGGATGATATAACGAAAGTAAAACGACTCCAAAAATAATCTGAAGCAAGGCCGCCGAAAAGTCAATTAATAGTTTGGAAGTCCCTTTTTGGATTGCCATAGTATCAAAAAAACGATTGACCAGTTCAGGGGGATATGTTCCATAAAGTTCTTCAAATTTTATTCTAGGCATTCTACCGGCAAATTCGAATGAAGATCTTATAAAAATTTTTTGTTGTAAATTTTCAGTTATTCGAAGTTGCATCATCGACAAAATTCCTACGAGCGCTACTCCAATAACCACAAGCACAACCAAAACAATCCACGAAACGCTAACTCTACCTGATTGTATAAAATTGATAATAGCTTGAATTCCTAAGGGTAACGAAAGACTTATTAAACCCGCAAAAATGGCATAAAAAAACAGTTGTAAAACATCTTTTTTGTCAAGAAGTAGCAAATTATAAAAACGCGTAAGTGGACTCATATTTATTTTTTTAATACGGTTGAAACTAGATCAAGATAGAAATCGGTAGTTGAAATATTTTCGTTACAATTGGTAATTGTTTTCAAATGTTCTTTCAAGAAATGTTGATGTAATGCACCTTCAACAATACTGGAGGCTAAACTTTTAGCAAATTCATAATTTGGGTTTACATCTTGAATCATTTCTATCATCCTATTAATTACTCTTTTGTAAACCAAGAAGAAACCCTCTTTGTTTTCTTGATCTACCTCTTTGGTATAAATTGTTTTGGTAAACTCTTGAATAATAATTTTGTTTAAAATCGATTCGTTTACGTGCAATGTGGTAGCATCATCTTCAATTTTTTCTGTAACTACTGTGATACCTCTTTTAAGGCGTTCCATCGGATTATCAATATTAATAGTGGCAAAAGCGAGTTTGTACTCTATCCAACCCCAGTACCACGAGGAGAGATACAGCATCATTTTGTGTTTGCTTTCAAAATAACGGTAAATTGAACTTTCGTTAGAGTTTATTTGTTCGCCTAATTTTTTGAATGTAAAGTTCTCGAACCCTATTTCATCTATAAGTACAATACTATTCTCAATAATTTTTTTACCTAAAACAGATGTCTCAGGGTCTTTGACATAAATTTTATTGTTGACTTGTATTTTGATGGTTGATAATATTTCTTTCATATTGAAATTATTTTGTGCAAATATAATAGTAA
>NZ_JBJXDQ010000093.1:0-28275 GCF_046155325.1 Flavobacterium sp. | reverse complement strand
TTTTGATTGGTAGATTTTGATTCACAAATAGAGATTATTCAAGCACTTTCTCGTAAGCTCGTCTTGGACTTCCTCTGAAATGAACTATTCCACAAAAAGAAAAACCACATTTATCAAAAATTTTCATCATTGCAAAATTATCATAGTTGGTGTCTACTTTTATACTATGAATGTTGATGTTTCGGGCTAAATCTTCGATATTTTCTATAATAGTTTTGGACAATCCTTTTCCAATATGACTTTCAGAAATTGCTATTCTATGAACAATAACAAAATCAGCATTAGTTAACCACTTTCCTTCAATGTTTAAATATTCGGGTTCGTCATTGATTAAAATTGCACAATAACCAATAATGGTTTTTGCTTCAGTAAGAACGTATCCATAACTATTTTTAATATCATTTTTTACAACTTCTAGATTTGGATAACCATCTTGCCATTGATCACTACCTTCATTTTTTCTTCTTTTTATAGCTTGTTGTAAAATAACCCATATTTCAGAAACATCAGTGATTTTGGCTTTTCTAAAGGTATTATTCATCTTTTAATTTTAATTTTTGAATTTATAGAAAACGAAATATATAAATTTTAACACATAGAAACATAGTAAAAAGAGTTTGATAGACCAATTTTTGGTTTCACAAAGCTATGATTCACTATCAAAAAGTGAAACGTCTTAAAAAACCAATAAAAAACTATGATTCTATGTGTTTAAAAAAATATAAATTAAATTACACCTAACGGGATATATTTACTATTCTATCTCCGCAAAAGTATCTCCTTTTCGAATATCACCTGTTTTAAAACCGCGATTAAACCAATACATTCTTTGCTCGGATGTTCCGTGAGTAAAGGAATCGGGAACAACTTGCCCTTGCATTTTTTTCTGAATGGCATCGTCACCCACAGCATTTGCAGCACTTAAAGCTTCTTCGATGTCTCCTGGTTCTAACATTGCGTTTTGATTTTCGTTGTAATGTGTCCAAAGTCCGGCATAGAAATCAGCTTGTAATTCTAGAGCAACAGATAATTTATTGGCTTCAGCTTCGCTTTTTCCTTCTTGTTGTTCGCGCATTTTTGAAGAAGTTCCTAAAATAGTTTGAATATGATGCCCGAATTCGTGGGCCAAAACATAGGCAACTGCAAAATCGCCACCTTCGGCACCAAATCGTGTTCTCAGTTCTTCAAAGAAACTCATATCCATATAAATAACTTTATCTCCGGGACAATAAAAAGGCCCTGAAGCAGAACTTGCTCCACCACAAGCCGTTTGCACTTGACTGCTAAACAAAACTAGCTTTGGAGCTTCGAAAGTGAGGTTGTTTTCCTCAAAGATTTTTGTCCAAATGTCTTCGTTATCAGCCAATAGTGTTTTTACAAATTCGCCTTCTTTTATTTCTTCTGGAGTTAAGGCTCTGGCTTCGGTTTGTGTAGTTTGCTGCTGTTTGAATTGTTCTAGAATCGGGGTAAGCATTTGTGCATTTTCTCCACCAAAAGTGTTTAATAGTAGAATAATTATTCCTAAAAATCCACCGCCAAGAAGCGTTTTGCCACTTCCTGTCATTCCTCTTCTGTCGTCAACATTATAACTTTGTCTTCTTCCCAACCATTTCATAATCTATAGTTTTGATGTAATTTAATAAATAATTTGATTTGAAATTATAAATTAATTAACCATCTAATATAATAATCATTAATTTTATTTTTTTTTACATAAAATAGACAATTCAATACTTATTTTTGTGTTATGTATTTAGTATTAACTTTTTTTAAAATGTAATTAATGTGTAAAAATATTATTATAGTTTCATTTTTTTTATTGAGCTTAATTTGTAGTGCCCAAAAAAATCAAATGAATATAAAATCACCTATAAATAAGGATACTAATAATGTTAAAACCCCAACTGTAAAATCATGTTGTATTAAAGTTATTCCTAATAGATTTAATATAAAGCCTAGTTCGAAATTTTCTTTTGATAAACAAGAGGCAAAACAAGCTATAAAAAATCCGCAAAGTATGGTTTGGATTCCTAGTGGAACTTTTGATATGGGAGGCGATAATAATCAAGCTCGTCAGGATGAATTTCCAAAACATGCTGTGAAATTGGAGGGTTTTTTTATGGATATTACCGAAGTTACAAATGCACAGTTCACAAAATTTGTATCTGAAACAGGTTATGTTACCACAGCCGAAAAAGATATTGACTGGGATGATTTAAAAAAGCAATTACCCCCTGATACACCAAAACCTGAAGCTGAAACATTAAAAGCAGCATCCTTAGTTTTTGTGCCAACAGAAACTGAAGTGAGTTTACAAGATTACAGTCAGTGGTGGAGTTGGACCCATAGTGCTAATTGGAGGCATCCAAAAGGAATTGACAGTGATATAGTTGGAAAAGAAAATTTTCCAGTAGTTCACATTAGTTGGGATGATGCAAATGCTTATTGTAAATGGTCAGGAAAGCGATTGCCAACAGAGGCTGAATGGGAATATGCAGCAAGAGCAGGTTTAGACAAAAATATTTACTCATGGGGAAATGAAAATGTAGGAAGCTTAAATTGTAATTATTGGCAAGGAATTTTTCCCTATAAAAATGAGGTTACAGATGGTTTTTATGGAGCGGCTCCTGTAAAATCATTTGAGCCAAATAGCTACGGTTTGTATGATATGGCAGGAAATGTTTGGGAGTGGTGCGCTGATAAATATAACAATTTGTATTACGATGAATTCAAAAAAGTTGAAATTGCTCATGACCCAAAAGGACCTTTAATTAGTTATGATCCTGATGAACCGCTAGTGGCAAAAAGAGTTATGAGAGGCGGTTCGTTTTTATGTAATGAATCCTATTGTAGTGGGTATCGGGTTTCGGCTAGAATGAAAAGCTCACCTGATTCTTCATTGGAACATCTTGGTTTTAGATGTGTAGCAAATTAGAATTGCAATAACAATAGAGGATACCTTTAGGGGAATTATAGGAACAATTCATTTATCTAATTTATCCTAATATTATAGCTTGGTTTATGAATTGTTTTTTATAGATTTGTATACCATTCGAGGCTTGATATAGAAAAAGTAGCATTTTTTTTTCGACTTAATTATTTAAACAGGATTCTTTTTATTTTAATTCTAAGGATTAAAAAAACGTAATTTCATTCCTGTTTTATATAGAATTTCTTTAATTTTTTAAAACTGTAACTTGTGTAAATATATTTTAATGAAGCTAGAATTGTTGTCTATGCGACTTTTAAAATGTTAAGAATATAACAAAAAGTTTCAAAACACCAGTTTAGTTTTTTAATTTTGCTACTTCAACTGAAAGTAAATTAATTAATTTTACAACCTATTGTCTCAATATGTTTTTAAATTATATCAAAGATTATTTTTTAAAAAGGATTTTAAAAAAGAATCTACATAATGTAGAGAATAGTTCTTCATTAGTTCCAATTCAATCTGTCGGCTTGGTAATTGATGAAAGCTATTTTTTTGAAAAGGATAAGCTTATTCAGGAATTAATTGATAATGGAATTTTAAAAAATAATATTAAACTCGCTTTATACAAGGACAAAATAAAAAAAAACGAGCATGTTCTAGAGCATACTTTTAGTTCAAAAAAAATAAATTGGAGAGCTGAAATTTCTGATTTAACATTAAATGATTTTATCAGTGAAAAATTCGATTTATTAATTAATTATTATGACATTGAAAAAGCAATTTTACTTAAAGTTACAAGCAATTCAAAAGCTCACTTTAAAGTCGGTTTTTCAACAGTAGATAAAAGATTAAACCATTTAATGATAAATACAAACGCCGAAAATTATACGGTTTTTGCACACGAATTATTTCGATATTTAAAGATATTAAACAAAATATAATACATTATGCAATCATTAATAGGAACAGGAGTAGCGCTGGTAACCCCATTTAAAAAAGATTTATCTATCGATACAGAAGCATTGCAAAGAATAGTGAATTTTTCTATTGATGGAGGAGTAGACTATTTGGTTTTAATGGGAACAACTGCTGAAAATGCTACATTGACTGAGATAGAAAAAAAGTTAGTAATTCAAATAATAGTTGAAACTAATAACGGAAGATTACCTTTAGTTCTTGGACTAGGAGGCAATAACACTAAAGAAGTTGTTGAAGAATTAAAATCTACAGATTTGTCTAATTATATAGCAATTCTTTCAATATCACCATATTATAATAAACCAACGCAAGAGGGTATATATCAACATTTTAAAGCAATATCCGAAGCGTCTTCTTTACCAATAATTTTGTACAATGTTCCAAGTAGAACAGGTATAAATATGCAGCCCTCTACAGTATTAAGATTAGCTAATGATTTTAAAAATATAGTTGCAATAAAAGAAGCGGCAGGGGATATGATTCAATCACTTCAATTATTAAAAGATAAACCAAAAGACTTTTTGGTTCTTTCCGGGGATGATATGATTGCATTACCAATGGTCTTGGCAGGAGCTTCGGGAGTAATATCTGTGATTGGTCAGGGTTTTCCAAAAGAATTTTCGGAAATGATTCGTTTAGGATTAAATCGAAAAGTTGACGAAGCTTTTAAAATACATTATCTTTTATCGGACAGTATTGAAATGATTTTTGAGCAAGGGAATCCTACTGGAATTAAACATGTTTTTCAATCCTTGGGAATTGCAGAAAACAACATGCGTTTACCTTTACTTAGTGCCACTGAATCGTTAGCAAATAGAATTAATCAATTTGTCAATTCAATGAGTAAATTAGTGTAAAATTTACAGAGAAAAATATATTTTGATTAAGCTAAATTAATGCCTAAATTTGCGTCCGAAACTTCGGAATGATTTACAATAAGTGTTTTTTTTATAGTAAATCATTAAAAAAGTTAAAAAAATGAAAAAAATTGTTTCTGTATTCCTAATTGTTGTTCTTTTTTATTCATGTAATGAGTATCAAAACGCATTAAAATCTGAAGATGTTAGTGTTAAATTTGATATGAGTACAAAATTATATGAGGCTGGGGAATATTCAAAAGCTATTCGCCTTTTTGAACAACTAGCACTAACATACAGAGGAAAACCTCAGGCAGAGAAATTATTTTATATGTTTTCAATGTCTTATTATAACACTAAACAATATTATCTAGCGTCTTATCAATTCGAAAGTTTTGTTTCGGGTTATCCAAAAAGTGAAAAATTAGAAGAAAGTGCTTTCATTGGCTCAAAGTGTTTTTCAATGCTTTCGCCAGTTTATAGTTTAGATCAAACCAATACAGTTAAAGCAATTGATAAGTTACAAGCTTTTATAGATAACTATCCAAACTCTCCTAAAATTCCCGAAGCTAATAAAATACTCAAATCGTTGAATGAAAAAATGGAGAAAAAAGTTTTTGAAAATGCAAAAGGGTATAATATTATAATGGATTATAAAGCAGCGATAATTGCTTTTGATAGTTTTATTGCTGATTATCCTGGAACTCCATTTAAAGAAGATGCTATGTTTTATAAATATGATTCAGCATTCCAATTAGCAATAAATAGTGTTCCGTCAAAAATGGAAGATAGATTAAATACTGCTAAATTAGCGTATTCTAATTTAATAAAATTTAAGCCAGATACTAAATACAAACAAAAATCGAGTCAAATGTTGGCTCAAATAGACAATAAATTACAAAATATCACTAAATAAATAAGCCATGGATTTAAGAAAAACTAATGCTCCTGTAAACACAATTACTTACAATAAAAATATTATTGAAGAACCTACAGGTAATGTATATGAGGCTATTACTATAATGGCAAAAAGAGCCAATCAAATAAACTCAGAAATTAAAAAAGAGTTGACAGAAAAATTGGAAGAGTTTGCTACTTATAATGATAGTCTTGAAGAAGTTTTTGAAAACAAAGAGCAAATTGAAGTTTCAAAATTTTACGAAAAATTACCTAAACCACACGCTTTGGCAGTTCAAGAATGGTTAGATGGTAAAATCTACCACAGAGAAGGAACTAAATAATAGCTGTAATGTCAGTTTTAAACGGGAAAAAGATTTTACTGGGAATTTCCGGTGGAATTGCAGCCTATAAAACAGCTTCATTAGTAAGACTTTTTATAAAAGCAGGTGCACATGTCCAAGTGATAATGACACCTGCTTCTAAGGATTTTATAACACCCTTGACGCTATCTACATTGTCAAAAAATCCAGTTTATTCTAGTTTTTATGAAAAAGAAAAAGAAAATGAAAACGAAAAATGGAATAATCATGTTGCACTAGGTTTGTGGGCTGATTTAATGATTATTGCCCCTGCTACAGCTAATACATTGTCAAAAATGGCAAATGGTGTTTGTGACAACTTATTAATAGCTACTTATTTATCGGCTAAGTGTCCGGTCTATTTTGCTCCAGCTATGGATTTAGACATGTACAAACATCCCTCAACAGTAGAGACTTTTTCAAAACTTAAAGAGTTTAGTAACACTATAATTCCAGCTGAAAATGGCGAATTAGCAAGTGGTTTATCTGGAGAGGGTAGAATGGCAGAACCAGAAAATATACTCAGGTTTATAGAAGCTGATTTAGAGCGTAAATTACCTCTCAAAGGAATAAAAATACTTATTACTGCCGGTCCAACATACGAATCAATAGATCCAGTGCGTTTTATAGGGAATCATTCAACAGGCAAAATGGGTTTTGACATTGCTCATGCTGCAGCTAATATGGGTGCTTCAGTAATTTTGGTTACAGGCCCATCCCATTTTAAATTAGATAATCATTTAGTAAAAATTATTCGTGTAGTTTCTGCACTTGATATGTTTAATGCGTGTCAACTCTACTTTGATCAAATTGATGTTGCCATAGCTTCTGCAGCGGTTGCGGACTATAGACCAAAGAATCCTGCAGTTCAAAAAATAAAAAAAGATTCTGATGATTTTACTATTCAACTAGAAAAAACTAAAGATATTTTAGCTTATTTTGGTGAAAATAAAAAAAATCAGTATTTAATTGGTTTTGCTTTAGAAACTGAAAATGAAATTGAAAATGCAAAGTTGAAAATTCAGAAAAAAAACTTAGATTTGATAGTTCTTAATTCTTTAAAGGATGAAGGTGCTGGATTTGGGAAGCTAACTAATAAAGTTACTTTTATTGATAAAAATTTCAATATTGAACCGATGGAATTGAAATCAAAAGAAGCTGTTTCGATAGACATATTAAATAAAATAATAAAACACTATGCGTAATATTTTAAGTTTATTTTTTGCACTTTTTTTTGGATTTTTACAAGCACAAGAACTGAAATGTACAGTAAAAGTTGATGCTCAACAGTTGTCAAATGCTAGCTTAACTGTTTTTAAAACATTAGAAACCTCCCTAACAGATTTTGTTAATAAAACACAATGGACAACTCTAGCTTTTAAGCAAAATGAGAAAATAAATTGTTCTATGTATATTACGGTTTCATCTTATAATTCAGATCAGTTTGTTGCTACAATACAAGTTCAGTCAGCTCGACCAATTCATAATTCTACATACACATCACCAATATTTAATTTTAATGACAAAGATTTTAATTTTAAATATACTGAATATGAAGCTTTAAATTATAATCCAACATCTTTTGAATCTAATTTAACTTCGGTAATTTCATTTTATTGCTATGTAATTTTAGGCTTAGATGCAGATAGTTTTGTTAAAAATTCAGGAAACACTTATTTCGAAACTGCAAAAAATATTTCAGACTTAGCACAACAATCCGGATTTAAAGGTTGGAGACAATCCGATGGAAATCAAAGTCGATATTTTTTAGTCAACGATTTATTATCTCCAACTTTTAGTGAAATTAGAAATACAGTATTTGACTATCATACAGGTTTAGATGTTATGAATATTGATTTGAAAGATGGTAAAGAAAAAATTAAAAAATCAATATTAAACTTGTCTAAATTAAATGCTACTAGACCCAATTCTTTTCTTTCTAGGGTGTTTTTTGATTCCAAATCTGACGAGATTGTCTCCTTGTTTTCAGGAGGTCCTAGTATTTCAATTACTGATTTAGTAGACACTCTTGGTAAAATTTCGCCTTTGAATTCCAGTAAATGGTCTACTATAAAGTATTAGATTTTAATACAAAATTTAAATTCTACATTTGAAAACTTAATTCATGATAACTTCGCTGTCGATAAAAAATTATGCTTTAATAGAAAAATTAGCAATTGATTTTTCAAAAGGTTTTTCGATTATTACAGGCGAAACTGGAGCCGGAAAATCAATAATTTTAGGAGCCTTAGGTTTAGTTTTAGGTAAAAGAGCTGATTTGACTTCATTAAAAAATAAAGAAGAAAAATGTGTCATTGAAGCCTATTTTGATATTTCTAAATACGATTTGAAATCTTTTTTTCGATCAAACGATATTGATTACGAAGATGAAACTATAATTCGTCGCGAGATTCTTCCTTCAGGAAAGTCTAGAGCTTTTATAAATGACAGTCCAGTAAACCTTCAAGAATTACAAGAATTAGGATTGTATTTAATTGATATACATTCCCAGCATCAAACTCAAGAGCTTTCAGATGAAAAAGTACAATTTGAAATTATTGATGCTTTAGCCAATAATCAAGCTGCTATTCAAGAGTATCAATTGGTGTTAAAAAACTATAAATTATACAAATCAAAATTAAATTCACTTCAGATAAAGCAGGCCGAATCAACTAAAGAGCAAGAATACAATAATTTTTTATTGAATGAATTAGTTTTAGCTCAATTAAAATCGGGAGAACAAGAATCCCTCGAAGCCGTCTTTGAAAAATTGAATAATGTTGAAGTAATAAAAGAATCACTTGATAAATCATTAGCTATTGCTAATGAAGAACAAATTGGAGTTTTGAATAATTTAAAGGAAATCAAAGCATCATTACAGAAAATAGCTTCTTTCTCAAATGATTATTCCTCTTTATTAGAAAGAATTACAAGTTTAATTATTGAATTTGATGATATTTCAGATGAGATGAATCGATGTTCAGAAAAGTTAATTAACGATCCAGAACAATTAGAATTAATCAGTAGGAAATTAGAATTGATATATTCATTACAAAAGAAACATCAAGTAAGTTCAGTTGAAGATTTATTAGCAATTCAAACTAAGTTAGAAAACTCCCTTTTTGAGATTAGAAATCTTGAAGAAGAAATTGTTACTTTGTCTGGCTCTATTCAAGAAAGTATAATCCTATTAGACAACTTATCTGAAGTGATTCATGCCAAAAGAGTTGAATCTATTCCTGTTTTAACTCATAAATTAATTGCTATTTTAGAAACTTTGGGAATGCCTAATGTTCGTTTTAAAATTAATGTAAATGCTATTTCAAGTTTTTTTGAAAATGGAAAAGATGAACTTGATTTTTTATTTTCTGCTAATAAAGGAACTGATTTTGGATTGCTTAAAAAAGTAGCTTCAGGGGGTGAAATGTCTAGAATTATGCTGGCAGTAAAAGCTATTTTAGCACAGTATTTAAAATTACCTACATTAATTTTCGACGAAATTGATTCAGGTGTCTCAGGTGAAATTGCCATAAAAATGGGTGAAATCATGGAAAACATGAGCCATCAAATGCAAATTTTTGCAATTACTCATTTACCTCAAATTGCTGCAAAAGGGAAAGTGCATTTTAAAGTTTCAAAAACAACTATTGGTAACGATACTCAATCAGAATTAAAAATATTATCTGACCAAGAAAGGATAATTGAAATAGCTCAAATGCTATCAGGAACTATCGTTTCTGACTCGGCTTTAAATCATGCAAAAGCCTTGTTGAACTAAAGAAATACTATATATTTGCCGTTAAAATTCAATTTAAATTCAAATTAAAGAATAACCAATTATGATTATAGAACCAAGAATGAGGGGGTTTATTTGTTTGACCTCTCACCCAAAAGGATGTGCGCAGAATGTTAAAAATCAAATAGAATATGTTCAATCTAAAGGTCTTATTGATGGAGCCAAAAAAGTACTGGTTATTGGTGCTTCAACAGGTTTTGGATTAGCATCTAGAATTACAAGCGCTTTTGGCTCAAATGCAGGAACCATTGGTGTGTTTTTTGAAAAACCACCTTCCGAAGGAAAAACAGCTTCGCCAGGATGGTATAATTCAGCTGCTTTTGAACAAGAAGCTCAAAAAGCTGGATTATATGCTAAAAGTGTCAATGGTGACGCTTTTTCTAACGAAATTAAAAAACAAACCCTAGACTTAATAAAAGCTGATTTTGGACAAGTGGATTTGGTGATTTATAGTTTGGCTTCACCAGTAAGACAACATCCAGTTACAGGTGTTTTACATCGTTCAGTTTTAAAGCCTATTGGTGATGTTTTTACAAATAAAACGGTCGATTTTCATACAGGAAATGTTTCTGAAATTTCAATTGCTCCTTGCTCTGGCGATGATATTGAAAATACAGTTGCGGTTATGGGTGGTGAAGATTGGGCTATGTGGATAAATGCTTTGAAAGCTGAAAATCTTCTTTCTCCTGGTGCAAAAACTGTTGCATATTCTTATATTGGCCCATCATTGACAGAAGCCGTATATCGAAAAGGAACTATTGGCCGTGCCAAAGATCATCTTGAAGCTACTGCTTTTTCCATTACTGAAAGTTTAAAAGCGATTGAAGGTAAAGCCTATGTTTCTGTAAATAAAGCCTTGGTAACTCAAGCAAGTTCTGCAATTCCCGTTATTCCTTTGTATATTTCGTTATTGTATAAAGTAATGAAAGAAGAAAAAATTCATGAAGGTTGTATTGAACAAATTCAACGATTATTCCAAGATAGATTATACAATAATATTACTATTCCAACGGATGAAAAAGGTAGGATTAGAATTGATGATTGGGAGATGAGGGCTGATGTTCAAGAAAAAGTAGCGAAGTTATGGTTGCAAGCCACAACGGATACTTTACCTGAAATTGGCGATTTGTCAGGTTATAAGCAAGATTTTCTAAATCTTTTTGGTTTTGGATTTGAAGGGGTTGATTATTTAGCAGATACTAATGAAATGACAGGAATATTAAGTATTTCTTAAAGGAAAATTTAGAATATTTTAGTTTTAAATTAATTTATAAAATCCATTTCGAGAATGTAATTCTTGAAATGGATTTTTTCATCAACTTTTTTCTATTCATAATTGTATCAAATTATACTCACTAAGTTTTTTATACTTGTAGCTAATTTATTTGAAACTAATTAATAGGAAATGATATTAGAATTTATTTTTTAATTATATTTATAAAAAAAAACACACAAATTTGTTTATTAGACTACTATGAAGAAACATATTAAAAGTACATATCCCAAAATTTTATTTTTGTTTCTTTCTTCGTGTATTTTTTTTATTGTACTATATTTTTCACTATATAGATATGCAAAAAAAGCAGAACTTGAAGTTTATAATACTAATAAAGAACTATTTCATACAGAAATAAATAAATTATTTTTTTTAGATTCAAAACCAATAGAAGTTGCTATTTATAATGATACTAATTGGGATGAATTTGTAAATTTTTTATCATCAAAGAACACTAATTGGTATGAAGATAACCTTGCAAATGAAATAGAAACTTATGATGTTGATTATTTAGGGACTTATGATATAAATAAAAATTTTGTTATACATACAAGTTCGTCAAAAATTAAATCTATTGATATTATTCCAAAACAAGTGTTTTCTGTTCTCCACAAAAAAGGTTTAATTAAGTTTTATATGAACATTCCCGAAGGCATTATTGAAGTTTTTGGAGCTTCAATTTTCCCTTCAGATATAGCTAAAAGAAAAATAGGAAAGGAGTTTGGTTATTTTTTCGTTGGGAGGCTTATCGAAAAATCTTTTATTAAAAATCTTGAAAGTGTCTCAAATTCGAACATTGAATTAGTAAGTAATACAATACAGTTTACAGAGAATAGGGGTTTTATCACTACTCAAATACCATTACTTGATTATAATGGTAAAATAGTGTCTAATCTGGTTTTTAATAGAGTATTCCCTGTTTTCTTTGATAATTTGCTGAATATATTATATTTAATTATCCTCGCTTTTATAATAAATTTAATTATTAATTTAATTTTTACCAGAAAATGGGTATATCATCCTTTAGAATTAGTAACAAGAATATTAGAAACGGGTAATACAAAAGCTATTTATGAATTAATACATTCAACAGGTGAATTTAGAAGAATAGGTAAACTTTTTGAAGAAAACAGCAATCAAAAGAAAGAATTAATAGACGCTAAAATTAAAGCTGAAGAAGGGGAAAGGCTTAAGTCGTCTTTCTTAGCTAATTTATCGCATGAGATCAGAACGCCCATGAATGCTATAAATGGTTTTACTGATTTATTGATCAATACTAAATTGAGTAAAGAAGAAAATCTAGAATACTTAAAAATAATAGAAAGTAGCGGTAAAAATTTGGTTTCAATTATTGATGATTTAATTGAAATGTCAAAAATTGAATCACATCAAATTACTCCAAATTTTACTACTTTAAATTTAGATACTTGTTTAAGTGAATTGTTTGAGACAATTAAAATAACTATTCCTATAACTAAAAAAATTGATTTTAGAATTTTTGAAACTCAAAATCCTTCCAAACATTTAATTCAAGTTGATGAAATTAAATTAAAGCAGGTATTAATTAATATAGTAAATAACGCTATTAAGTTTACTGAAATTGGGTTTGTAGCATTTGGATATGAAATAGATGAAAAAAATGCTAAAATTGTTTTTAGAATTGAAGATACAGGTATAGGTATAGACGAATACCAACATAAACATATCTTTGATCGATTTAAACGTTTAGAAAGTGACATCTCTATAAAAGTTGGTGGATTAGGCTTGGGATTAGCAATATCAAAAGCTTATGTTGAAATGATGGGAGGCGAAATTTCATTAGAATCAAAGATTAATAAAGGGTCAGTATTTACCATTACAATTCCTTTAATTTACAATACAAATGCTAGGATTAAAGTAAAAACAATAAATGAAATAGGTGTTTCAAAAATATTTGATAAAGTAACTATATTAATTGCCGAAGATGATAATATAAATTTTATTTTATTTAATAAAATTATACAAATAAGAAATTATGAAATAATTAGAGCTGTAAATGGTCAAGA
The DNA here is from genome assembly GCF_046155325.1 of Flavobacterium sp. Lineage (GTDB taxonomy): Bacteria > Bacteroidota > Bacteroidia > Flavobacteriales > Flavobacteriaceae > Flavobacterium. Next base: position 15,132 of record NZ_JBJXDQ010000093.1, on the reverse strand, counting down.
AGCTATAGATATATGTATAAATAATCCTAACATTGATTTGGTATTAATGGATATAAAAATGCCGATTTTGAATGGCTATGAAGCATTTGAAAAAATTAAACAAATCAGACCATCCCTAGCAGTTATTGCTCAAACAGCTTATTCCTCAATGGAAGATGAAGAAAATATTTTTAAAGCAGGATTTTATGGTTATTTAACAAAACCTATCAATAGAGAGAAGCTATTTGAAATGATGGACGAAGTTTTAGAAAAAAAATAAATCTTAAAGTGGTCGGAATTTCTTCCGACCGGTACTACTATTTCTTTTTATTTTTTTTAATTTTCTTAGCTTTTTTTGATTTAGCTTTTGCTTTTTTCTCTTTAGCTTTAGCTTTTACCTTAGCTTTTTTGGCTTTTTCTTTTTTAGCTTTCTTTGCTTTTTTAGCTTTAGCTTTAGTTTTTTCTTTAGCATTAGCTTTTTGTACTTTAGCTTTGTCTTTCATTTTTTTACTTTTTTTTGATTTTACTTCTAGAAAATTTATTGTTGCATCCTCTAGGGTTGGTTCTTCAATAATTTCTTCATTATCAGGATTTTTAATAACTTCTTCCTCTGTTTTATTTAATCTAGGGGTTCTAGGCTTTCTAGTTTGAGGTGTTGTAACTTCTTCAGCTACTTCAGGTGTTATTTTATCATCCAGTTCGATTTTTTCCTTTTCCATAATTTTTATATATAATTCATTTTATAAATTTATAGTTATATCAATGTAAACTAATTGTCAACAAAAATAGGTATTAAATCGATACTCCAATGTTAAGTTTTTATCGGTTTTACTACTTAAAAAAACTAAGAGAATTTAAATTCAATAGGTTTAGGATATCAAAAATTAAGTGTTGCTTATTCTTATGGTTTAGCAGTTAACGCTGCGATTTTGATAATTACGTCTATTGCTTTTTGCATACTCTCTACAGGAACATATTCGTACTTACCGTGAAAGTTGTGACCACCAGCAAAAATATTAGGACATGGCAAACCTTTGAATGATAATTGAGAACCATCTGTTCCTCCGCGAATGGGTTTGATGATGGGTTTAATACCTAACTCTTTCATTGCTTTTTCAGCAATGTCAACAATATATTTTACTGGTAAAACTTTTTCTTTCATATTATAATATTGATCATTTATTTCAGTAATCACAATATCTTCGCCAAATTTCTTAGCGTATTTTTTGTTAATTTTACGCGCGATTTTCTCAATTAGTAACTTGCGGGTTTCAAACTTTTTCTTGTTGTGATCTCGAATTATTATTTCTAAAATCGTTTCTTCGATACTTCCATTTTGATGATGTATATGAAAAAAACCCTCATAACCTTTGGTTTGTTGCGGAGTTTCGCCTTTGGGCAATTCGTTGATGAATTCGTTGGCAATTATCATTGAATTGATCATTTTTCCTTTGGCATATCCTGGATGAACGCTTTTTCCTTTGAAAGTAATTTTGGCTCCAGCCGCATTAAAATTTTCATATTCCAATTCGCCCAATTGGCTTCCATCCATAGTATAAGCCCAATCGCAGCCAAATTTTTCTACATCAAAATGATGAGCACCCCGACCAATTTCTTCATCAGGTGTGAAGCCTACTCTAATTTTTCCGTGCTTGATTTCGGGATGTTTTATCAGAAATTCCATTGCGCTAACAATCTCTGTAATTCCGGCTTTGTCATCCGCACCAAGAAGGGTAGTTCCATCTGTGGTGATTAGCGTTTGCCCTTTATACTGTAATAAATCCTTGAAATACTTTGGAGATAAAATAATATTTTTGTCTTTATTTAATACAATATCATTCCCATCATAATTTCGAATAATTTGAGGTTTTACATTGGTGCCAGTAAAGTCTGGTGAAGTATCAAAATGAGAAATAAATCCAATTGTTGGAACTTCATGTTCTATATTGCTGGGTAAAGTTGCCATGATGTATGCTTTTTCATCTATAGTTATCTCATGCATACCAATAGCTTTGAGCTCTGCTACTAATTTGTTTGCTAAATCCCATTGTTTTTTTGTGCTCGGAGTGGTTTCTGAATTGGGGTCTGATTCTGTATCAATAATGACATAACTAATGAATCGATCTATGATGTTTTGCATTTTTTTTTATTTACTAATATTTATTTTTATATTATAGGACTAAAAAAACCGATTTGAAAATTCCAAATCGGTTTTTTTTATACTTCGTACCTCTAACTTCAAACCTACAAATGAATCACTTCGCCGTAAGCATCAGCTACTGCTTCCATAACGGCTTCGCTCATTGTTGGGTGCGGGTGAATTGATTTCAGGATTTCATGTCCTGTAGTTTCTAGTTTTCGAGCTACAACTGCTTCGGCAATCATATCCGTTACACCAGCTCCAATCATGTGGCAGCCCAACCATTCGCCATATTTAGCATCAAAAATTACTTTTACAAAACCATCTGGAGTTCCTGCTGCTTTTGCTTTTCCTGAGGCCGAGAATGGGAATTTTCCAATTTTCAATTCATATCCTTTTTCTTTAGCTTGTTTTTCGGTTAGTCCAACAGAAGCGATTTCTGGAGTTGCATAGGTACATCCAGGAACGTTCCCGTAGTCGATTGGATCAACGTGAAGGCCAGCTATTTTTTCTACACAATTAATTCCTTCGGCAGAAGCAACATGTGCCAATGCTTGACCCGGAGTTACGTCGCCAATGGCATAATAGCCCAGAATATTTGTTTGGTTGTATGCGTTTACAAGTATTTTATCTCTATCTACAGCAATACCAACTTCTTCCAATCCAATGTTTTCTATGTTGGTTTTAATTCCAACGGCAGACAATAAAATTTCGGCTTCTAATACCTCTTCTCCTTTAGCAGTTTTTACAAATGCTTTTACTCCTTTTCCGGTAGTGTCGATTCTTTCTACTGAAGAATTAGTCATGATAGTAATTCCAGCCTTTTTTAAAGATTTTTCAAATTGCTTTGAAATGTCTTCATCTTCTACAGGAACAACATTTGGCATAAATTCTACTATGGTAACTTGAGTCCCCATTGCGTTATAAAAATGCGCAAATTCCACTCCAATGGCTCCAGAACCAACTATTATCATCGATTTAGGTTGTGTTGGCAATGTCATTGCTTGGCGATAACCAATTACTTTTATACCATCCTGAGGCAGGTTTGGTAATTCACGAGAACGAGCTCCAGTAGCAATGATAATATGGTCTGCAGAATATTCGGTTACTTTTCCGTCAGCCGCAGTAACATCTAGTTTTTTTCCTGGCTTCAATTTTCCAAAACCATCAATTACGTCAATCTTATTTTTTTTCATTAAAAATTGAACTCCTTTACTCATGCCATCAGCAACACTTCTACTTCTTTGAACCACTGCTGGAAAATCTTTATCAAAAGATGAAACTGTCAATCCGTAATCCGATGCATGTTTTAGGTAATCAAACACTTGCGCTGATTTAAGTAAAGCTTTAGTTGGAATACACCCCCAATTCAAACATACACCGCCAAGGTTTTCTTTTTCGATAACGGCTACTTTAAAGCCTAATTGTGAGGCTCTAATTGCAGTAACATATCCGCCTGGGCCACTTCCTAAAACTATAATATCGTATTTCATCTTATTTAATTTGTTTTTTTATTGATCGAAATTTTGCAAAAAAAAACTCATTTTTAACAAAATTGTTCTAAAATCTTTGCAGTTTGCAAATTTAAGGATTTATTTTATGAAAGGAAAGTTTAGCATTTAAAAATTTGATTAATTAAAGCACGTGGCTTAATAATCAATTTAAATCTATAAGAATAAAAATTGGTATTTATTCATATTCGTTAGCAAACTGAGAGTCGTATAAATTTTTATAATAGCCACTTTCTTGACTTATTAATTCTATATGCGTTCCTTCTTCTACAATTATCCCTTTGTCCATGACAACAATTTTGTCGGCATTGACTATTGTTGCTAGTCGGTGAGCAATTATTATTGAGGTTCTGTTTTTAGTGATAGTTTTAGTTGCTTTTTGAATCAATTCTTCTGAATAGGTATCGATTGATGATGTTGCTTCGTCTAAAATTAGAATACTCGGATTGCTCATATAAGCTCTTAGAAAAGCAATTAATTGTCTTTGACCAGAGGATAGCATGACGCCACGTTCTTTAACGTCAAAATCATAATTATCGGGTAAACTCATAATGAATTTGTGTACTCCAATCTTTTTGGCTGCAGACAAAACCTGTTCGCGGCTAATGTCAGGGTCGTTCAGCGTAATATTGTTAAAAATAGTATCGGCAAAAAGGAACACATCTTGTAAAACAACCGCTATTTGTTTGCGTAGCGAACTCAAAGTATAGTTTTCGATGTTGTGTCCATCGATACAAATCGCACCACTATTAGTTTCATAAAATCGGTTCATTAAATTGATAATTGTTGATTTTCCTGCCCCAGTTGCCCCAACAATGGCTATAGTCTTTCCGGCCAAAACTGATAAGTTAATTCCTTTAATCACTTCTTCATTAGTAATATAACTGAAACGAACATCTTTGAACTCAATATGGCCATTAAAAACTGGCGCTTCGATAATGCCAGTATCTTGAATATGATCTTGACTATCTAAAATATCAAAAACACGATTGGCAGCAATCATGCCTAGCTGCATTTCATTGAATTTATCAGCAATTTGTCTTAAAGGATTAAATAGCATTCCGATAAACATAGTGTAAGCAGTAAGCTGTCCTAGTGTAGTAAACGGGTTGTTGTTAATAATCTGAAAACCACCATATAAAACTATAAAACCTAAAGTTAAAGATGATATAATATCAGCAATTGGAAAAAAGATTGAATTGTATAAAATGGTTTTTATCCAAGCCTTTTTATGCTTTTCATTAATCGTCTTGAAATTATTGTATTCAACATTTTCGCGATTAAATAACTGAACAATTTTCATTCCCGTGACACGCTCTTGAACAAAAGTATTCATATTGGCAATTTGAGATCTTACTTCTTCAAAAGCTTTTTGCATTTTTCGTTGGAATACTCTAGTTATGAAAACTAAAATTGGCATTGCGACCAGCACTATAAGTGAAAGTTGCCAATTCATAAAAAACATAATGATTAGGCAAACCCCCATTTTCATAACATCACTTGCAATCATGAATAAACCTTGACTGAAAATACGAGCAATTTGTTCAATATCTGAAACAGAGCGAGTGACTAATTGTCCTACTGGGGTAATATCAAAATACTTCATTCTGAAGCTTAACATATGACTAAAGAGTTTTGTTCGAATATCTTTGATAATATCTTGTCCAAGCCAATTAGCCCAAAAGACAAAGAAAAATTGAGAAATAACCTCAAGAAGTAATATAACACCCATTATAGTCACATAAAAAAGCAACCCATAATTATCTTTAGGTTTAATATAGGTATCAACAGTATCTTGCAAGATTATCGGGCGTATTGCGGCAAAAACAGATAAGAAAACGGCAAAGAGAATTACCAAATTGAATCTTGCTTTATAGGGTTTGGAGTATTTTAAAACTCTTTTGAATGCTATTAAATCGAATGCTTTTGCTTTCATTGTTATTGCGAGGTGCGAAGTAATCTTACTATTAAAATTGCAAAGTTTAAAAAAATATTGATTTGTCTATTTACTATCGGTCTATATAATTATACTCAATTTTTGTCAAATATAATCCATGTGCTGGAACTGAGAATCCCGCTTTATTTCGGCTTTTGCTTAATATCACTTCTTCAAATTTAGCTATGGTTATCTTTTTTGTACCAACGCTTATTAAAGTACCAACAATGGCACGTACCATATTTCTTAAAAAACGATTGGCAGATATGGTAAATATTAAGTTTTCATTTTCTTTTTTGTTTGGGTCATTTTCGGTTGTGCCTCGAGTCCAAAAGGCCTCAAAAATGGTACAGTCAAAAGTATTGACATCGGTATTGACTTTTGAAAAACATTCATAATCAGTATACTTTAGTAATATTTTTGACGCTTCGTTCATTAAATCTATATTTAATTCCTGATGAAAATACCAACTCCCATCTTGCGAAAAAACATCTTTAAAAGAATTTATATGATATTCGTAGGTTCTTTTTGTTGCATCAAATCGAGCATGTGCATCATGATGTACAGGAATTATGTCATAAACTACAATGTCTTTAGGTAAAAAAGAATTGAGTTTGTGTACCAAACTATCAATAGAAATTGGTAATTCAAAATCAAAATGAGCAAACATTTCCTTGGCGTGAACACCAGTATCGGTTCTACCAGCTCCCATTAGATCGATTTTTGAATTTAGCACCACCGAAAACGCCTTGTTTAAAGTTTCTTGTACAGACGAAGCATTAGGTTGGCATTGCCATCCATGATAATGGGTTCCGTTATAAGCTAATTTTATAAAATACCTCAATTTAGATTTTAGATTTGCTTCGCCCGTTCGCTATCGCTCGGGTCAGATTTTAGATTTCAGATTATTCTGAAAAGAATCAGATTGTAAATTTTTTGAATACAAATCTACAAAGATTGTCAATCTTATGGGCTATGTTTTTTTTAAATCTGAAATGCTTCGCCAATTCGAGTAAAGCTCTCGGGTCAAAAATTGTTTATCTTCTCTCAATGCTTTGGGATTTAATAATAACTTTGTGGCTTATTGTCTTTGTGATAAATTTATCTATGAAAAAAATACTACTACTTTCAGATACTCATGGTCATATTGACGAAACTATTTTGAAATATGTTGCACAAGCTGACCAAGTATGGCATGCTGGCGATATTGGTGATTTAATAGTGACTGATACTATCAAGAAAGCGAAACCTTTATTTTGTGTATATGGCAATATTGATGATCATAAAGCGCGTTTGGAGTTTCCTTTACATAATCGATTTATGTGTGAAAATGTATCAATCTGGATTACCCATATAGGTGGTTATCCTGGAAAATATAATCCAGTTATCAAAGCAGAAATAATAGCAAATCCACCAAATTTATTCATTTGCGGACATTCGCATATTCTGAAAGTAATGTTTGATAAGAAAAACAATTTCTTGCACATGAACCCAGGTGCGGCAGGAAAAAGTGGCTTTCATCAAATGAGAACCATGTTGCGATTTGTAATTGATGATGATAAAATAAAGGATTTAGAAATTATTGAAATAGGGAAGAAGTAGTTTTTAGATTTCAGGTTTCAGGTATTTTTTTACGACTTTTTTTTCAGTTTCTGCTACATCTCCTTTGGAGAGGGTCGGGGTGAGGAACAAAAAAACCCGAACTGTTACATTCGGGTTTCCTTCGCACTAATAAACTAAGATTATAGGATTATCTCAATCTATCCACAGATTTTACAAGATCTTCATCCTTTTTGATGGCCTTGTTAGCTAAGACTAACAATACGATAGCAACAATAGGTAGAAACATCCCAATACCTTTCTCAGAAACAGCTAGTGCTTCTCCAGATACATTTAGTGAACGATATACAAACAAGCCTAATAAAATTAAATTTAAAATTATATTCAATCTGCCAATAACAAATTGATTTTGTCTTTTGTTATAAGAAATAATACTCAATAATGATAGTGTTGTGCTTAATCCTAATACAATAACATAGATTTGATTTTGCATAAAAAAGAAATCTTTATGATTTGACAAAGTCCATAACGGAATAAAAAACGGCAAGAAACCTGTTGCTACAAAAGCTAAAAGTAAATATATGGTTTGAATTCTTTGAATCATTTTTCTAATTTTCTTTCACAAAAATATATTTTCTTTTTTATAAATACTATTGTATGATAAAAATTAATTCGTATTATTGCAAAACAATTCCGTAAGTACTTCATCCTTCGGTCAATTCATAATAAAATAATTCACCACGAAATTTTCCAGCATTCCCAATTTAATTAAAATCAAAAAACATTTATGTTTGACATTTCTGTATTAAAAGAAATGAAGCTTTCTGAGCTTCAAGAAATCGCTAAAGCAGCAAAAACAATAAAATTTACCGGATTAAAAAAAGAGACATTAATTAGCCAAATTTTAGAACTTCAGTCTACAAATACTGATTCTAAAGCAGTGAACACTATGGCTGAAAATGAAAAACCTAAAAGAGCTAGAATTTTAGGAACTAAAAAAACTACCGATCAAAATACTTCCAACACTATTCTTTTTGAAGAGGAATCCGTTAGTATAGATAAAATTCAAGAATCTGAAACAGAAAATTCAGAAGCACAAATCTCTGAAGATATACCTGTAAAGAAGGAAGCTAAGATTATAAAATTCAATAAATCTGCTTACGAAAAGAAAATGGCTTTGCAAAAACAAAAAGAAGAAGCAAAGCTAGGATCTGAAAACAATGACACTATTGCTGAGGTGGAAATAGCTGCTGCAAATATCGAAACTCATGAAAGCGAAGAAAATTCAGAGACTAAAATTTCTACCAAAAAAATAAATTCCAACCAACTTCATAAGCAAAACGGAAACCAAAATAGCAATAACAACCAAAATGCTAACACTAATGCAAATCCTAATTTCAAGAATAAGAAAAACAATTTTAGAGATTCAGATTTCGAGTTTGATGGAATCATCGAGAGTGAAGGTGTTCTTGAAATGATGCCTGATGGCTATGGTTTTCTTCGTTCATCAGATTATAATTATTTAGCCTCTCCAGATGATATTTATTTATCGACTTCACAAATTAGATTATTTGGACTTAAAACAGGAGATACTGTAAAGGGTGTAGTTCGTCCTCCAAAAGAAGGGGAAAAATTCTTTCCTTTGGTTCGTGTTTTAAAAATCAACGGACACGATCCACAAGTGGTTCGTGATCGTGTCTCATTCGAGCATTTGACACCCGTTTTTCCATCCGAAAAATTTAAATTAGCCGAAAGACAAAGTACTATTTCAACCCGAATTATCGATTTGTTTTCACCAATTGGTAAAGGACAAAGAGGGATGATTGTGGCACAGCCAAAAACGGGTAAGACCATGTTGTTAAAAGATATTGCCAATGCTATTGCGGCTAATCATCCAGAAGTGTATCTTATAGTGCTTTTAATTGATGAGCGCCCTGAAGAGGTTACCGATATGATTCGAAGTGTTCGTGGCGAAGTTATTGCCTCGACTTTTGATAGAGAACCACAAGAACATGTTAAAATTGCTAATATAGTTCTCGAAAAAGCGAAACGTTTGGTTGAATGTGGGCATGATGTTGTAATATTATTAGATTCTATTACACGTTTAGCAAGAGCTTATAATACCGTTCAGCCTGCATCAGGAAAAGTTTTAAGTGGGGGTGTTGATGCTAATGCATTACAAAAACCAAAACGTTTCTTCGGAGCGGCTCGTAATGTTGAAAATGGTGGCTCGTTAAGTATTATCGCTACGGCATTGACAGAAACGGGTTCGAAAATGGATGAGGTTATTTTTGAAGAATTCAAAGGAACAGGTAATATGGAATTACAATTGGATCGAAAAATTGCCAACAAACGTATTTTCCCTGCTATTGATTTAACATCTTCTAGCACCAGACGTGATGATTTATTGTTAAATGAGAAAACACTGCAAAGAATGTGGATTATGCGAAAATACCTTTCGGATATGAACCCTGTAGAAGCTATGGATTTTATCAATGATCGTTTCAAGAAAACCAAAAATAATGAGGAGTTCTTGATTTCGATGAATGATTAAAAATAGAATTAAGTATCTAGAATTAAGTATCAAGACAAACGGATATAAAAAAATCCTCGAATTTTCGAGGATTTTTTGTGAATTGTAAACTCTATATTCTATTTTCTTTACTCTTTTTTCTGCTCTTCACTTTCTTTTCTTTCCAACAACGCCATATAAAATCCGTCAAAACCAGACTCATGTGCCAGTATTTTTTGGTCTTTTATAAAGTTGAATTGTTTTCCAATGTCAGTAGTTAAGAATTTTTTGACTTGTTCTTGGTTTTCAGAAGGTAAAATAGAACAGGTTGCATATACTAATTTTCCACCTGGTTTTACAATTTTAGAATAACTCTCTAAAACTTCGGCTTGTACTTTACGAATGTTGTTGATGAATTCGGGTTGTAATTTCCATTTAGCATCTGGGTTTCTTTTAAGAACACCTAACCCGCTACATGGAGCATCAATCAATACTCTATCTGCTTTTTCGTGAAGTTTTTTGATTACTTTGGTCGAATCAATTATTCGGTATTCAATATTGAAAGCACCATCTCTTTTAGCTCTTAATTTTAATTGCTTTAATTTACTTTCATACAAATCCATGGCAATTAGCTGTCCTTTGTTTTCCATCAAAGCGGCTATGTGCAATGTTTTGCCACCCGCACCCGCACAAGTATCCACGACTCTCATACCGGGTTTTACATCAAGAAAAGCAGCAACCAATTGTGAATTGGCATCCTGTACTTCAAAAAAACCTTGTTTAAAAGCATCGGTTAAGAAAACATTAGCTCTTTCTTTTAAAACTAAGGCATCAGGTTGATCTTTAAGATATTCTGTTTCGATGTCTAAATCCATCAAAATAGCTCTTAATTGCTCTTTGGTTGTTTTTAATGTATTGGTTCTCAAAATTACTTTGGCAGGTTGGTTTTGAGCAGCAATTTCAGTTGCCCAAACTTTTTCGCCTAGTTCTTTAACCCCTATTTCATCCATCCAATCTGGAATAGATTCTTTTAAAGTTCTTATTTTTGAAAGTTCGTCAAAGCGTCCTTTGATTTTTCGTTCGGGTGTGCCTTCTAGCTGTCTCCAATCTGGTATAGGATAGCCTCTTAAAACTGCCCAAACCGAAAATACTCTCCAAAGATTATCCCTGTCAAAAGGTTCTTTGACTTCTGCAATTTCTGAATAAAGTCTTTTCCAACGTACAATTTCATATATGGTTTCGGCAACAAATTTTCTATCAGAACTTCCCCAACGCTTATCTTTTTTTAAAGATCTTGCCACAACTTTGTCGGCATATTCACCTTCATTGAAAATAGCATTTAAAGCATCTATGGTAGTGTAAACTAAATTTCGGTGTAATCTCATTTTAAATTATTGAGGTGCAAATGTACTGCTAAATAACTAATCTTAAATATTTAATATCTTGAGCGGTTGTTAAACAAAGAAACACCGTTAATTCAACAGTGTTTCTTTGTGAAATATTCGGACTTTATTTAACTCTAGTAAGACTTATATTTTCAGGTGCATGGAGGACCATTGGGAATTTTTCGATTTTAACTGAACTACTATCCAACCCAAATCCTCTTTCTTCTGATAAACTTAATTTTTTAATTAAGAAATAAGAATTCATAATTATTTTTTCATGCCATAGGATATCACTGTCATTTGATAAGAATTTTTCAGATAAAACAAATTTAAAATCACCTATGATATTATTTTTATTTAGAGATTCATAACGGCTAGTGATGTCAACTTCTCCTTTTTGAACCATATCTTTTATAACTTCTTTAAACATTAAGTTTATTTTTGTTGGTTCTCTAAATCCTAAATTAAAATCTACACGGTATAAATCATCTTTAGTTATTTCGGTAACTCGGTATTCGGTTTTGTAAGGTTCGTTAAGGATGTTTACATGTACAAACCAGTAAATATCAGCTCTTTTTGGTCTTTTTTGTAAAATAGAATACATTACTTTATCCTCAATTTCATCGGCTCTTCCGGCATTTGTCATATATACTAAATGGGTGGCATATTTAGGAATTGATAAATCATTACTTAGTTCAACGAGTACTTTTTTATAATCTTCAATTTTTACAAATTTGGTGTAGCTCTTATTTATTTTTTTGGCTGAATGCCAAATACTCATCACGGTAATAAGCGCTGATGCTATAATAAGTGTTACGTAACCACCCTCAGTAAATTTGGTCACGTTGGCAATTAAAAAACCAATTTCTATAGTTAGGTAAATAGTTATTATTGGCACCATAAAATACAATTTTACTCTTTTTAAAATCATATAAAAATTAAGTAAAATGGTAGTCATGATCATGCATAAAATAATTGCTAAACCATAAGCATGTTCCATGTTACTTGATTTTTCAAAGTGTAACACTACGCCAACACAACCAACAAATAACAACCAATTTATAGATGGAATATAGAGTTGACCTTTTAATTCAGAAGGGTATTTGATTTTTACTTTAGGCCAAAAATTCAATTTCATTGCTTCATTTATTAATGTAAATGAACCACTAATCAATGCTTGCGATGCAATCACTGCAGCTAATGTTGCAATTACAATTCCAATAGGTTGAAACCAATCGGCCATGATTAAATAAAATGGATTAGCATTATCACCTCCAATTTGTTTTAAAGTTTTACCTTGATGATGAATTAAATATGCAGCCTGTCCAAAGTAGTTTAAAAGCAGCATTATTTTAACAAAAATCCAACTAATTCTAATATTCTTTCGTCCGCAATGTCCCATGTCCGAGTATAAAGCTTCGGCACCAGTGGTACAAAGAAAAACAAAACCTAAAACATAAAATCCTTCAGGATGTATTGAAAGTAAATTATATGCATAGTAAGGATTAAAAGCTTTTAAAACTTCAGGATGCTGCGATATTTGCAATATGCCTAAAGTGCCTAACATTACAAACCAAATTAGCATCATGGGAGCAAAAAACCGACCTACTAATTTAGATCCAAATTGTTGAATAGTAAATAATATAAATAAAATTCCAATAACGATAGGTATGGTATCAATTTCTGGATAAAACGATTGAATACCTTCTACGGCAGAGGAAACAGAGATAGGTGGGGTGATGATTCCATCAGCTAATAAAGCACTACCTCCAATAATAGCAGGAACAATAAGCCATTGAATTTTTGTTTTTTTGACTAAGGCGTATAAAGCAAAAATACCACCCTCGCCATGGTTATCGGCACTAAGGGTGATGAGTACATATTTTATAGTAGTTTGTAGCGTAAGTGTCCAAAAAACACAGGATATACCCCCTAAAACAATGTCGGTATTGATAACATATTGGCCAATAATGGCTTTCATCACATACAAAGGAGATGTTCCAATATCTCCATAAATAATTCCTAATGAAACTAATAATCCTCCTAGCGTTAACTTGCTGTGTAAATCTTTATGCGAAATGCTCATGAATATTTGATTAAAAAAAAACGTTGCAAATATATTCTATTTCCATCATAAATCATGGAATGTGCTTTTTATTTTTAATTACATTTAAATGATTTTGAGCAGGGTAGATGTTGATGAGTTATTTTATTATTTACTGTTGTTAAAAATAACCTTTATATGATTTTTAATACAAATAACTAGCCAAAACTAAGGAGGTTATTAAACAGTTTGACGTTTCGTGGCTTTAAGAAGTTGGATATTTCGGAGACGAGAACTGTCTGCCAGCACTGAACTTCATACGAAGCACAAAGCTTCATTTAACCAATGAACCGCCAATTTCTTGTAGGTGCTGTTATAAGATTTCGCGCCTATGATTGGTTTAAGTTACATAAATTATTATTGTTGTACATATATTGATTTAAATAGTGTCATCTGAATAATTAGCTCTAATTTACTTTAGAAATTGAAAAATGAAATTCAGCCCCTTGACCTTCTTCAGATTCTATGTGAATTTCGCCTCCGAGTTTTTCTATAATTTTCTTTACTGTCGCCAAACCAATTCCATTGCCTTTATTTCCGAATTGATCTTTAGTGGATGCAATCTGAAATAAATTAAAAATTGTAGTTTGATTCTTTTTAGCGATTCCAGGGCCATTGTCTTTTACTATAAATAAATAATGGCTTGAATTTTCGGAAACATTAAGTTCGATTTCAGCTATTTTTTTATTACTATATTTTAACGAATTTGAAAATAGATTGATTAGTATCTGATCAAGTAATATTGGATAGGTTTCAATACTTGTTAATTTGTTGTTTAAGGAAATTTTCAAATTATCGTTATTGCCAATTAATTTAGTAAGATCTCTTACCAGTTTGATTAAATCTACTTTAGACTTTGTTAATAAATTCAAATCGTCAATTTTTGTAAACTCTAATAAGCCATCAACTAGCAATTTTAAGCGCTGTCCAGACTTTTCAATTGAATCAATAAGTAGGTTTCCTTGGGTATCTATTTGTGAAGCATATATTTCAGAAAATAAATTAGCGGCACTCATTATGTTTGCTAATGGAGATTTTAAGTCATGCGCAGCAATTGATGCAAATCTTTCTAGTTCACGGTTTTTTTGTACCAATTGAATCCTTAATTCTTCCTGTTTACGCATGCTTTTCTTGTAATTCAGCAGGTTCATAATCTGCTTAGAAATTGTTTTAAGTGATCTAATTTGTTTATCACTTAATTTTCGTGGTGAATTATCAATTACACAGAGTGTTCCCAATGGAAGATTTTCATCGCTTTTTAATACAAATCCAGCATAGAATATTACATTTGGGTAGCTTGTAACCAATGGGTTATCAAAAAAACGTTTATCACTTCTTGCATCCTCAATAATAAATAATTCATTTGTTTCGTTAATAGTGTGTGCGCAAAATGCTAAATCACGATTAGTCTCATTTACATCTAGACCAACTTTAGATTTAAACCACTGTCGGTTTTCATCTATTATGCTAACAAGAGCAATTGGGGTTTCGCAAATTTCTGAGGCAAGTTGAGTTAGATTGTCTATTTCTTCCTCTGTTTCAGTATCTAATACTAAATATGATTTTAAGCTCGTTATGCGTTCTGACTCTTTTTTATGAATACTTGGTTTCTGCATATTTATTTACTTGGTTTGCGTTTCTTATAACGTCAGATTGTGAAAAAACGTGCACAATCATTGAAACAAATATATTGAAATATTTGTAATAAAAGCACATGTTTTTATATATTTAGTGATGCAACACATCCAAGGAATTTCGTGCAATCAAATGCAAATAGTTAGCTTAGAGTACAAGATTACATCCGGGAGCAGATAGCGCGGATTTGCAATCCGTGCCCACTCCAATTGGCGACTAAAACAAATCAAGTAAAACTATTGTTAAATCATTATCTAAACCGGCATAATTTCTAGCAGAGCTAAAATAATAATCTTCTGGCAATGCCACAATTTTATCTTTTACAGGATTGTTGTGAATATAAGCTACTTTTTGTTGTATAAACCAATTA
>NZ_JBJXDQ010000092.1:0-17992 GCF_046155325.1 Flavobacterium sp. | reverse complement strand
AAGTATCGGGACTCAGTTCGTCGCATTTGCTTCCGCCTGTTCGGCTAAAGCCTCGGTCTTTGAAAACCCTGTTTCGTTAGAAACAGGGTTTTTTATTTTGAATCGACGTGTTCGTCACAAATTATCTAGACTCGGTTCGTCGCATTTCTTTAAATCCTCATTCGCCACGGCGAATGAGGGTTTTTTATAGGTACATTATGTTCGTCCCTATTTATTGGGACTCGGTTTGTCTCCTTTGCTTCGCCTTTTCCGATAAAGTCTCGGGATTTATATTTTTTGAAGTTTTAAAAATACCTGAAGCTTAAAGTGCTTCCTTTTTTTAATCTCAAATGTCACCCCTGCCTGCAGGTTTCTTTTGAAAAATCTAGTTTCGATAAAAACAGGGTTATATTTTGGTTTTACTATATATAATGACCAAATTTTCTATCTGTAGTATAAAAAATTAATTTATTTCTTATACATTTTAATAAACGATTTATGTGTTAGCGGCTTGTATACTGATACGCTTTAATATAATTTGTTATTATTGCTTTGTATATTATGATTTATAAATTATTGTACATAATTATATAAAAATATGAATTGAGAATTAATTCAAAATTATAACGATATATATACTAGTTGGGATAATTGATTTAGAAATTTTAAATTTTTGACAGTATAAACACTTTTTTTTGGCATATCAATAAAACTTGTAAGTAGTTAGTATATTAATATTTTTTCACTAAATTTAGAAAAACATAATTGATTTTTTATAGTTCGTTTTGAGTATTATTTTTTGTATTTATGTAATTAATTAACTTCTTGAATGGAAATATTTCATATAGCTGCTGAGTGTTATCCAGTTGCAAAAGTAGGTGGTTTAGCCGATGTTGTAGGAGCTTTGCCAAAATATTTAAGAAAATCAGATCATGATGTAAAGGTTGTAATTCCTTATTATAAATCAATAAGCATTAAAGAAAAGGAGCTTAAAATTCTATATTCAAATAATGTTAAATTAGGAAGTTTTAATTTTCCATTTAATATTCATAAAGAAATTTATAATGTTAATGGATTTGAATTGTATTTAGTTGAAATTCCTGAGTTATTTGATAGAAAAGATATTTATGGTTATGAAGATGATATTGAGCGATTTTTGGCTTTTCAGATTGCAGCATTAGATTGGTTAATAACAAGAAATACAGTTCCTGATATTATACATTGCCACGATCATCATACAGGTTTAATTCCGTTTATGATGATTTATTCCAATAAATATCAGAATTTTAGAAATGTTTCATCTGTGATAACAATTCACAATTCGATTTATCAGGGAGAGTTTAGTTTTGATAAATTGCATTATTTGCCAGAATTTGATTTGACTAAGGTTGTTGAATTAGAATGGAATAATAGAATTAACTCTTTGGCTACAGGAATTAATTCTGCTAAAAGGGTAACGACAGTTTCTCCAACTTATTTGGATGAAATTACTTATTCAGCTTTTGGTTTAGAATTGTTATTTCAGAAAGTAAAATTTAAATCAGAGGGGATATTAAACGGCATAGATAAAGTAGTTTGGGAGCCATTGACTGATAAATTTATTGAAGTTAATTATTCTGTAAATAATTTTAAAAAAGGAAAACAGTATAATAAAGAAAAATTATGTAGTCAATTTAATTTAGATCCAAAAAAGCCTCTTTTTAGTTTTATAGGGAGATTGTTAGATGAAAAAGGTGCCGACTTATTACCTCCTTCAGCAGCAATGGCTTTGTCGGAGAATTATAAAGAAATAAATATTTTAATTTTAGGTTCAGGAAATGTTGAAATTGAGAAACAGCTGAATCATTTGAAAACTAGTTTTATTGGTAATTATAATGTGGTTATTGGGTATAATGAAGAGCTGGCACATTTAATATATGGAGGATCTGATTTTTTATTGATGCCCTCTAGAGTTGAGCCTTGTGGTTTGAATCAGATGTATGCCTTAGCATACGGGACAATTCCTATTGTTAGAAGAACTGGCGGATTAAAAGATACTGTAATAGATCTTGGAGATGATGGCAATGGAATTTGTCATGACCAAGCCTCTATTGTAGATATTTGTTATTCCATTCGAAGAGCAGTAGATTTGTTTAAAGACAAAAAGAAGTTAAATCAAATAATAAAGAAAGGAATGAATATTGATCATTCTTGGGAAAATGTTTGTAAGGAGTATATAGGAGTGTATAATTTAATAATAAATAAAAATGAAAGCTAAAAAGAAAAATGTTATTGCAATTATTCTTGGTGGAGGTCAAGGATCTAGGTTATATCCGTTGACGGAATCGCGTTCAAAACCAGCCGTTCCCATTGGGGGTAAATATCGATTAGTAGATATTCCAATTTCAAACTGTATGAATTCAGATATTTATCGAATATTTGTTTTAACACAATTTAATTCGGCATCGTTAAATGCACATATCAAGAATACATATAATTTCAGCCTTTTTAGCCATGCTTTTGTTGATATTCTTGCGGCAGAACAAACCCCTGATAATGCAGGATGGTTTCAAGGAACAGCGGACGCTGTTAGACAATGTATGCCCCATTTTTTAAATCATAATTTTGATTATGCTTTGATTCTTTCAGGAGATCAATTGTATCAAATGGACTTAGATGAAATGATTGAAGCGCATATAAAAAGTGAAGCTGACATTTCAATAGCTACTTTACCTGTAAACGAAAAGGATGCTCCTGAATTTGGTATTTTAAAAACTAATGATCAAAGTTGTATTGAATCTTTTATTGAAAAACCAGCTAAGGAATTATTAGTTGATTGGAAATCGGATGTTAGTGATCAGATGAAAAGTGAAGGAAAGCATTATTTAGCCTCAATGGGAATTTATATTTTCAATAAACAATTGTTGGTTGATATTATGTCAAATCCAAACACGAAAGACTTCGGAAAAGAAATTATGCCTCAAGCTGTTGTTGGAGGGAAAAAAGTGTTTAGTTTTCAGTATGAAGGCTATTGGACTGATATTGGAAACATTGATTCCTTTTTTGAGGCTAATATTGGTTTAACTGAAGATGTACCTCAATTTAATTTGTTTGATAATGAAAATAAAATATATACTCGTCCAAGGTTACTACCTCCAACTAAATTCAAAAAGACAAAGGTAGATCGATCTTTGATTTCGGAAGGTTGTATTTTGAATGCTAAAGAAATTACTAATTCCGTTATAGGAATTCGATCTAGAATTGGCGAGGATAGTGTTATTCAAAATAGCTATGTTATGGGTAACGATTTATATCAAAATATTGAAGATATGAATAAAGATATCGCAAATAATAAGCAGTTGATAGGTATTGGCGAAAGATGCTTTATAAGTACAGCTATTATTGACAAAAACTGTAGAATTGGAAATGATGTATACATAAACGGAGGAAAACATTTAGACGATACCTCAAATGAGTTGTATGCAGTTAAAGAGGGCATTGTTGTAGTTAAAAAAGGCGTTGTTCTGCCAAATAATTTCACAATAAAATAATCTCTAGTTGTTTTTTTAAAATCTTAAGGAATTGTAATTATAAAAAAATGCAAAATCAAACCCGAATAGTAATTGAAAATGTTTTGCCACAATTGGATGGTGGAATTTACCCAATTAAAAGAATTGTAAATCAAATAGTAGTCGTTACTGCAGATGTCTTTTCAGATGGACATGATGTTATTGAATGTTGTGTGAAATTTAAACATCAAGATGACAAAAAATGGCAAGAAGTAAGAATGGTTCCCAAAGTAAATGATGAGTGGGAGGCTACATTTAAAGTTGAAAAACAAGGTTGTTATACTTATTTTGTCGAAGGCTGGGTTGATTATGCATTGAATTGGCAACACGGCACAGAACGGAAAATACAAGATAATCAGTATGTAAAATCTGAATTATTAGAGGGTGCTGAATATGTTAGTGCTATTAAGGATTTAGCAAATGCTTCCGAGAAAGAATATCTTGAAACAGTTGCTAATTATTTTGTAAACGAATCCGATTATGATAAAGCAATACAGGAAGCTTTATCCCCCAAATTACACAAAATTTTCAAAAAATATCCAATTCTATTTTTAGAAAATAAATCTTTAGAGTTAGAAGTTTATGTAGATCGAGAGAAGGCTTTGTTTAGTACTTGGTATGAGTTTTTCCCCCGATCCGCCTCTCAAGAAGAAGGAAAACACGGTACATTTAAGGATTGTGAAAAATTATTACCTAGAGTAGCTAGAATGGGATTTGATACGCTGTATTTTCCTCCAATTCATCCTATAGGAGAAGTTAATCGCAAAGGAAAAAACAACGCTACTAACGCTGAATATGGCGATGTTGGTTCTCCATGGGGCATAGGTTCTCAGTATGGGGGGCATAAATCAATCCACCCTGAATTAGGAACAATTGATGATTTTAAATCATTGGTTAAAACAGCAAAAAAGTTAGGAATTGAAGTAGCAATGGATTATGCATTACAAGCTGCACCCGATCATCCTTATGTGAAAGATTTTCCACAATGGTTTAAATGGCGTCCCGATGGAACTGTACAATATGCTGAAAATCCTCCCAAAAAATACCAGGATATTCAACCTATTTATTTTGAAAGTAGTGATTGGAAGAACCTTTGGCAAGAATTGCTCGACGTTGCTTTGTATTGGATTGAGGAATGCGACATTAAAATTTTCAGAGTAGATAATCCTCATACGAAACCTTTCTTTTTTTGGGGTTGGTTAATTTCTGAAATTAAGAAAAAACATCCTGATGTGTTGTTTTTAGCGGAAGCATTTACACGCCCAAAAATCATGAACGAATTGGCAAAGCAAGGATTTAGTCAGTCGTATACTTATTTTACTTGGAGAAACACAAAAAGTGAATTGATTGAATATGTTACTGAATTGACACAATCGGAGCAAAAAGAGTTTTATCGTCCTAATTTCTGGCCGAATACCCCTGATATAAACCCATTAGCATTACAAAATGGAAATGAGTCTATTCATTTGCAAAAGTATTTTCTTGCAGCAACATTAAGTTCAAGTGTTGGTATTTATGGACCTGTTTTTGAATATCAAATTTCTGCTCCAATGGCTCCAGGAAAAGAAGAATATTTGGATTCTGAAAAATATGAATTTGTAAAGTGGGATTGGAAAAAGCAAAACAAAATAACCACCCTAATTACTCGAATTAATTCTATTAGAAAAATTCAAATTTCATTGCAACAAACTAATAATATTGTTTTTTGTGAGACAAATAATGACCAAGTTTTAGCTTATTATAAATTTGATGATGAGAATAAAAACAAAACATTTATGGTGGTAAGTCTAAATGCTTTTCATACTATTCAAGCAACGGTTAAAATTCCAAATGAATTACTAATTGAATTACCGCTTAAAATAACAGATCTAATTACAGATAACAAGTATATTTGGAATAAAGAGTTTAATTTTGTTGAACTTTCTCCAGATTTGCCTTTTCACTTATTTAATATTGAATAATCAATTTAATAAGTTGAAATTGTAAAATTCACTTAAGATATAACAAATAAAACAACATAAATAATGAGCAAAGTACAGCCATATTCCCTATTTACAGACTTCGATATAGATTTATTTAAAGCGGGAAAACATTTCAGATTATACGAAAAGCTAGGAGCACATATTATTGAAGTTGATGGAGTAAAAGGCGTTTATTTTGCTGTATGGGCACCAACAGCTCGTTCGGTTTCTGTAGTCGGCGATTTTAATTTTTGGATTCAAGGGGATCACCAATTAAATATTCGTTGGGATTCTTCTGGAATATGGGAAGGATTTATACCAGGACTTGAAAAAGGAACCACTTATAAATACAAGATACAATCAAACAATGAAGGAATCATCACAGAGAAAGCTGATCCTTTTGCTTTATACTGTGAACACCCTCCTCATACTGCTTCTGTCATTTGGGATTTAAATTACCAGTGGAAAGATACTGAATGGATGAAAACCCGAAAAGAGAACAATGATTTAGATAAACCGTATTCTGTTTATGAAATTCATTTAGGGTCATGGAAGCGTAATTCAGATGGAAATTTTTTGACTTACATAGAATTAGCAGATGAGCTCGTGAGTTATATTAAGGAAACAGGTTTTACACATGTAGAGTTTATGCCTATCATGGAGTATCCTTATGATCCTTCATGGGGATATCAATTAGTTGGATATTTTGCACCGACATCTCGTTTTGGAAAGCCTCAAGATTTTATGCTATTGGTCGATAAATTGCATCAAGCAGGTATTGGAGTAATTTTAGATTGGGTTCCATCCCATTTTCCTGATGATGCCCATGGTTTAGGGTTTTTTGATGGATCAAATCTTTTTGAACACCCAGATCGAAGAAAAGGATATCATCCAGATTGGAAAAGTTTAGTGTTTAATTATGGACGAAATGAGGTACGTTCTTTTTTAATAAGTAATGCTATTTTCTGGTTGCAACATTACCATGTTGATGGACTTAGGGTAGATGCTGTGGCCTCAATGTTATATTTAGATTATTCAAGAAAAGAGGGAGAGTGGGAACCAAACATTTTTGGAGGAAGAGAAAATCTAGACACCATTAGTTTTCTAAAAGAATTTAATGAAGCAGTGTATTCTAGTTTTGAAGGAGTACAAACTATTGCTGAGGAAAGCACCTCTTTTCCAATGGTTTCTAGACCAACATTTGCGGGAGGTTTAGGGTTTGGGATGAAATGGATGATGGGTTGGATGCATGATACTTTAGAATATTTTAAAAAAGAAACAGTATATAGAAAATACCATCAAAATGAATTAACTTTTTCGATGACGTATACCTATACCGAGAATTTTATGTTGCCACTTTCCCATGATGAAGTGGTTTATGGTAAAAAATCTATAGCAGGAAGAATGCCTGGAGATGAATGGCAAAAATTTGCTAATCTACGTTTGCTTTACGGTTATATGTTTACACATCCAGGTACTAAATTGTTGTTTATGGGTAGTGAATTTGGGCAAAGTGCTGAATGGAATTTTGAGGGAAGCTTAGATTGGCATTTGTTACAATATGACTATCACAATGGAATTAAAAAAGCAATTACAGATTTAAATGCATTGTATAAAACACAACCCGCACTTCATGAAAAACAATTCAGCCCAGACGGTTTTGAATGGATTAATTATTCCGATCATCAAAACGCTGTAATGTCTTATATTAGAAAAGGAAATAAATCAAAAGATGATTTGATTGTGGTTTGTAATTTTACTCAAGTTGTTCGCCAAAATTATCGTATAGGCTTATCTAAAAAAGGTAAGTTAGTAGAAGTTTTTAATAGTGATGCAACTATTTATGGAGGCAGTGGAATTTTGAATCCAAATAAATTAGCAATAGAAGCATCACCTTATGACGGTAGAGATTACTCAATAGAGTTACTTTTGCCGCCATTAAGTGTTACTGTTTTTAAATATAGCTAAATCATTTTTTTATATATCATAACCCAATATTTTTTTGCTTTATTTTGAGAAATAAGTAAAAAAAGTTGGGTTTATTTATGATGTGATTTTTTAATAACAAATACATCGATTTCGTGAATATATTAGTGCTTTTAATAGGCAAAAAAATGTAAATTTTATATTTTTACAAAAATGAAAAATAGATTATAAAGCACAGAAGTATGATTACAAATACAGAGTTAGAATTTAAAGGAGATTTATATCCCACCGCAATAGTTTCATTCGAAAAGGAAGTTGATTCATTTTGTTTTTATACAAACAATAGCGTCATTTTAAAGTTGACGGTTCTCAGAGATAGTATGATTCGTTTTCGATATACTACAAAAGGATATTTCAGCAACGATTTTTCTTACGCAATAGATAAAAGCCATTCTCATGGTTATAATTTTCTTGAAATTACTGAAGAAAAGGATTTTTACCAAGTAAAAACAAGTAAGGTTATTTGTAAAATTCAAAAAATTGATATGAGAGTGTCTATATTTGATTTGAACAATAATGTTTTATTGGAAGACGAATTAGGTTTTCATTGGGAAGAAAGTTTTGAGTTTGGAGGAAATATTGTAAAAATGAGTAAAGCCTCTAAGGATGGAGAATGTTTTTATGGACTTGGAGATAAAGCAACTCAGTTGAATTTGAAAGGCAAAAGATTAGAAAATTTTGCTACCGATCAGTATGCATTTAATAAAGATCAAGAACCTTTATATAAAGTAGTCCCTTTTTATATTGGACTTCAAAAAAAGCAATCGTATGGAATCTTCTTCGATAACACTTTTAGAACACATTTTGATTTTTGTCATGAAAGAAGAAACGTAACCAGTTTTTGGGCAGAGGGTGGTGAAATGAATTATTATTTTATTTATGGACCACAAATGCAAGATGTAGTTACGACTTATACCGATTTAACTGGAAAGCCTGAATTACCTCCTTTGTGGGCATTGGGATATCATCAATGTAAGTGGAGTTATTACCCAGAAAGTAATGTAAAAGAAGTGGCGGCTAAATTTAGAGAATTGCAAATTCCTTGTGATGCTATTTATTTAGATATTGATTATATGGAAGGATTTCGTTGTTTTACTTGGAACAAAGAATACTTTCCAGATCCAAAAAGAATGGTAAAAGAATTAGCCGATGATGGATTTAAAACTATCGTTATTATTGATCCAGGAATTAAAATTGACAAAGAATATTCGGTTTACAAAGAAGCATTAGCAAAAGATTATTTTTGCAAAAGAGCTGACGGTCCCTATATGAAAGGAAAAGTTTGGCCTGGAGAATGTAATTTCCCGGATTATACCAATCCAGAAGTTAGAGAATGGTGGGCTGGATTATTTAAAGAATTAATTTCTGATATTGGAGTAAAAGGAGTGTGGAATGATATGAATGAGCCTGCTGTAATGGAGGTTCCTAATAAAACTTTTCCAATGGATGTTCGCCATAATTATGATGGAAATCCTTGTAGTCATAGAAAAGCCCATAATATTTATGGTACTCAAATGGCAAGAGCCACTTATCATGGTGTAAAAAGATTCGCATATCCTAAAAGACCGTTTGTAATTACTAGATCAGCATATTCAGGTGCACAGCGTTATACTTCATCTTGGACAGGAGATAATGTTGCAACATGGGAACATTTATGGATAGCCAATATTCAAGTGCAAAGAATGTGTATTTCAGGTATGGGATTTACGGGTTCAGATATTGGGGGATTTGCAGAGCAACCATCAGGAGAATTATATGCTCGATGGATCCAATTAGGAGTTTTTCATCCTTTTTGTAGAACACACTCGTCAGGAGATCATGGAAATCAAGAGCCATGGGCATTTGACGAAGAAGTTATCGATATTACAAGAAAATTCGTTAACCTTAGATATCAATTATTACCTTATTTATATACCATGTTTTGGCAATATATTGAAGAAGGGATACCGATGTTGAAACCTTTGGTGTATTATGATCAAGATGATATTCAAACGCATTATAGAAATGACGAATTCATTTTTGGTAATCAAATTTTGGTTTGCCCAATCTTGGAGCCAAATTCATTAGGAAGAAGGTTGTATATGCCAAAAGGACAATGGTATAACTATTGGACTAATGAATTAATTACTGGCGGTAAAGAAATGTGGGTTGATTCTAAATTTGATCAAATTCCAATTTTTGTTAAGGCGGGTGCGATAATTCCAAAATATCCTGTACAACAATATGTGGGTGAGTTAGAGTTTGATGAATTAATACTTGATGTTTATTATAAAGAGGGTAAAGAAAAATCAGAGGTCTATGAAGATGCTCAAGACGGTTATGATTACAAAAAAGGACGATTTAGTTTATTGTCTTTTCAGGCCACAGGAAAAGAAAAAGAATTAATCCTTCAATTGCATAAAGACGGTAAATACGATACTAATTATTCGACATTTAAATTGAATTTATACGGACTTCCATTTAAAATTAAAAAGATTGAAATTGATAACGAAAAAATAGTGTTTGATAAAAAAGTTTTTGATTCTGAAAATTATATATTAATAAATAAAGATTTTACAGAGTTGCATATTATTGGGGAATAATATAATTTTATAAAATGAAAAATTACAATAAATATATAGTAATTAGCATATTCTTATTAATAATTTCATGTGCTACAAATCCTTTTACGGGTAAAAAAAATCTAAATTTTGTTTCTAATAGTCAATTGTTTCCATCAGCATTTCAACAATATGGAACTTTTTTGAAAGAAAACAAAGTAATAATTGGAACATTAGATTCAAAACGAGTAGAATCTGTTGGTATTAAAATTAAGAATGCCGCTGAACGTTGGCTTACTGCAAATGGTCACGCCGATTATTTGAAAGATTATCAATGGGAATATAAACTAATTGAAAATAAAGAAGTTAATGCTTGGTGTATGCCTGGTGGAAAAATTGTAGTTTATACGGGAATTCTTCCAATAACCAAAGATGAAGCTGGACTAGCAACTGTTATGGGACATGAGGTTTCTCATGCTTTAGCTAACCATGGAGCTCAAAGAATGAGCGCTGCCCAATTACAACAAATTGGAGCTGTAGGGGTTTCAGTGGCAACGGGTTCGCAAAGTGATGAGAAACAAAAAATGTGGCAAGAGTATTATGGTATTGGTTCTCAAGTAGGAGTCATGTTACCATTTAGTAGGAGTCATGAAACAGAAGCAGACAAAATAGGATTAACATTAATGGCTATTGCAGGGTATAATCTGGAACAAGCAATTTTTTTCTGGGAAAGAATGTCTGCAAGTTCAAGCGGAGCTAAACCACCAGAAATGCTTAGTACCCACCCAGCAGATGCCACAAGAATAGCCAATTTAAAAAGATTAATTCCTGAAGCCAAAGCTGAAGCAATGAAGTTTGGAGTAGTTTTTAAGTAAGATAGAATTTCTAGAATAATATATTTAATCCATTTCTATATTTGAAATGGATTTTTTTTTGGTTTTTAAAATAAATTACAGATGTGTTTTTATGTAAATTAAAGCCAATTTGTTAAATAAAATTTAATAATTTCAAGCAAAATAACTTATTTTTGCATCACTTAAATAAAAACAATCAAACTATGAGTTCATTTGACGTAGTCATTATAGGTTCAGGTCCTGGAGGATATGTAGCAGCAATTCGTTGCGCACAATTAGGTTTCAAAACCGCTATTATAGAAAAATATTCTACTCTTGGCGGAACTTGCCTCAATGTTGGGTGCATTCCATCAAAAGCATTATTAGCTTCTTCTCATCAATATAGTGAAATAGCTCATTTTGCGGATCACGGGATTGAGGTTGTTGGGGAAATAAAAGTAAATTTAGAAAAAATGATTGCCCGCAAACAAGCCGTTGTGGATCAAACATCAGGCGGAATCAATTATTTGATGGACAAAAACAAAGTGACTATATTAAACGGTTTAGGATCTTTTGTAGATGCAACACATGTTGCTGTTGCAAAAGCAGACGGAACTTCAGAAACTGTGGAAGCCAAACATATTATTATTGCAACGGGTTCTAAACCATCTTCGTTGCCGTTTATCAAAATTGATAAAGAAAGAATCATCACTTCAACCGAAGCTTTGTCGCTTAAAGAAGTTCCAAAACATCTCGTTATTATTGGTGGAGGGGTTATTGGCATCGAATTAGGTCAAGTCTATTTACGATTAGGAGCGCAAGTTTCAGTTGTAGAATTTATGGACAGAATTATTCCTGGAATGGATGCTGCATTGTCTAAAGAATTGACCAAAGTTTTGAAAAAACAAGGAATGAAATTCTACGTTTCTCACAAAGTGAAATCTGTGGAAAGAAAAGGTAATAATGTAACAGTTCAAGCTGAAAATGCAAAAGGAGAAACCATTACTTTAGAAGGGGATTATTCTTTAGTTTCAGTAGGTCGTCGTCCTTATACCGACGGTTTGAATGCGGATAAAGCTGGAGTTAAAATTTCCGACAGAGGAATGGTGGAAGTTAACGATCATTTGCAAACCAATGTCCCTAATATATACGCTATTGGCGACGTAGTTCGTGGAGCAATGTTAGCACATAAAGCAGAAGAAGAAGGAACAATGGTTGCCGAAATATTGGCAGGACAAAAACCACATATCAATTATAATTTGATTCCGGGAGTGGTTTATACTTGGCCAGAAGTGGCTGCCGTAGGACAAACCGAAGAGCAATTAAAAGCATCAGGTGTGGAGTTTAAATCGGGTAGTTTCCCTTTTAAAGCTTTAGGAAGAGCAAGAGCGAGCGGAGATTTAGACGGTTTTGTAAAAATTCTTGCCGATGCTAAAACAGACGAGGTTCTAGGCGTTCACATGATAGGTGCTCGTTGCGCTGATTTAATTGCCGAAGCGGTAACTGCCATGGAATTCAGGGCATCTGCCGAAGATATTTCGAGAATGAGCCACGCACATCCTACTTTTGCCGAAGCAATAAAAGAAGCAGCATTAGCAGCAACAGATAATAGAGCTTTACACGTGTAATTAGAACATATTATTTCAAACATAAGCCCGACAAGTTTTAAGACCTGTCGGGTTTCTTTTATAATAAGTTCAATTTATTTTGCCACAAAAAGTCCTTTATAATTTTCCCAATGACTGTAAATTAAAAACAAGTTTCCAAAAAACACGAATAAGGCGATTGGAATTCCTTCAGGAGTCAGAAAGAAATTGATAAACAAAATGTTTATGGTAACAGGTAGTATTAAAAGATTTGCCAAGGTTACAAAACGACCGGCGACAAATGACAATCCGCAAAGCAGTTCAACCGATTTTGCCAAAGGAATCAAATAATTTGAAGCAACAAGACCAACCTGAAAAGCCTTGAAATTTCCAGTTAATTCCGGTTCAGGCATTAGTTTAAGAAAGAAACCAATTGATGTAAATAGAAATAAAAGCCCAATTAAAGTTCGGATAATAATGATTGTAATTTTCATAATACACGGATTTAGTGGTTAATTATACTATAAATGTAACGAAAAATTTCATTAAAATTTGTCGTAATTTTGAATTTTTTAAAAACACCTTAATTCCTTGAGAACATCAATTATAAAAAAAATCGAGAATCCAATACGATTCAAACAACAAATATTGGCTTGGGGACAACAGTTTCGAGAAGTTGTTTTTATGGATAGTAACGATTATCCGCAACAATATTCTAGTTTTGATTGTATGTTGGCTGTAGATGCTTTTACATCTATAAAAACTGATTATCAAAATGCTTTTGAAGACTTGAATCAATACCAACAGATAACTAAAGATTGGTTGTTTGGTTATTTATCCTATGATTTAAAAAATAATGTTGAAGATTTGAATTCTACTAATTTTGATGGATTAGATTTTCCTGATTTGTTTTTCTTTCAGCCCAAGAAATTATTTTTAATAAAAGGAAATCAACTCGAAATGCAATATCTCAATATGTGTGATGATGAAATTGAAGAAGATTTTGAGGATATCAGATTGCAAAAAGTAGATTTCAGATTTGAAATTTCAGATATTGAGATAAAACAACGAATTTCGAAAGAAAATTATTTAGAAAAAGCATCCAAAATTCTGGAGTATATTCATCGTGGCGATATTTATGAAGCTAATTTTTGCATGGAGTTTTTTATTGAAAATACTACAATTAACCCTTTGGAAAATTTTTTAAAACTTAATGAAATTTCTAAATCACCTTTGGCAGTTTATTTTAAAAACAACAATCATTTTTTGCTTTCTGCATCGCCAGAACGGTATTTGAAAAAAGAAGGGGAGTTGCTAATTTCTCAACCAATAAAAGGAACTGCAAAACGATTTCTTGACCCAAAAGAAGATGAGAAGTCAAAAATGGATTTAGCTTCAGACCCAAAAGAGCGAACAGAGAATATTATGATATCTGACTTGGTTCGAAACGATTTGTCACGCACTGCTCAAAAAGGGACAGTAAAAGTCGAGGAATTGTGTGGTATTTATTCGTTTGAGCAAGTGCATCAAATGATTTCTACAATTACATCGAGATTAGATACTAAATATTCGGTTGTTGATGCTATTAAAACTACTTTTCCGATGGGCAGTATGACGGGAACACCTAAGGTTTCTGTTATGAAAATTATTGAAGAATTAGAAGAAACCAAAAGAGGTTTGTATAGCGGGGCTGTAGGTTATTTTACTCCTGATAATGATTTTGATTTTAATGTCGTAATTCGAAGTATCTTATATAATCAAGAAAACAAATACACCTCTTTTTCTGTTGGAAGTGCTATTACGTCACTTTCGATTCCCGAAATGGAATATGAAGAGTGCTTACTAAAAGCAAAAGCGATGCGTGAAGTATTGAGTTAAATTCATCTGAATTAACTAAATTTGAAAATGTTACAAAAAATCCAATACCATATTTCTGAATTTTTTCCTTTTTTATATGGAAAAAAACTCCTTTTGGCAACAAGTGGAGGTATAGATAGTATGGTAATGGTTGAGTTGTTTCGTAAAATGCCATTTGAAATTGCTATGGCTCATTGTAATTTTCAACTTCGAGGATTAGAAAGTTTTGAAGATCAAAAGTTTATACAAAATTATGCCGAAGCTAATGATGTCAAACTTTTTTTGACTCATTTTGATACAGAAGCTTTTGCTAAAGAATATAAACTTTCAATACAAGTTGCTGCACGAGAGTTACGATATCATTGGTTTCAGGAGATTATTGATTCAGAAAAATTTGATTTCATTTTAACAGCACATCATGCCGATGATAATGCAGAAACTTTTTTTATTAATCTAACACGAGGGACTGGAATAGAAGGTTTAACTGGAATTCCTTCTCAAAACGGAAATATTATCAGGCCACTTTTAATTTTTTCAAGAGAAGAAATTGAGAAATTTGCTAAAGTAAATAATATAGAATGGAGAGAAGATAGCAGTAATGCCTCGGATAAATATTTAAGAAATAAAATTAGGCATAGCTTAATTCCTGTTTTAAAAGAAATGAATCCTGATTTTTTATCTACGTTTAATAAAACTCAAAATTATATACAAGATTCTATCTCAATGATTGAGGACGCAGCAAATATGGTCTATCAACATGTTGCTAATGAAATTGATGAACAAATTCATTTCGATATCATTCAATTAAAAAAAATCAATAATTATAATTCGTATTTATACTATTGGTTGAAAGATTATGGATTTTCAGCTTGGCAAGATATTTATGATTTAGTTGACGGGCAAACAGGGAAGCTAGTATATTCAAATGACTATCGACTATTAAAAAACAGAGGGGCTTTGATATTGATTCCTAAAAATGTATCAACAGAAACGGAAAAATTTCTAATCGATAAAAATCAAACCAAAGTTAATTTTCCCTTAAATCTGAGTTTTTGTAAGGTAGCTGACATTAGTGTCGGCTCTAATACAACTATCTTTGTTGATGCAAACAAATTAGAGTATCCTTTGGTTTTACGAAAACCTATAAAAGGTGATTTTTTACATCCTTTTGGAATGAACGGTAAAACTAAAAAGCTCAGTAAATTATTCAAAGACGAAAAATTATCTCTTATAGAAAAAGAAGATTCTTGGGTTTTATGTTCTGAAAATCAAATTGTTTGGGTAATTGGTCTTCGACAGGACGATCGTTTTAAAATTGAAAGCAAAACAACTAATATTCTTAAAATAGAAGTAGAAAAATGAAAAAATCAATATTTATATTTTTAGCTTTTTTGGCTTTTGCCAAAGTAAATTCTCAAATTTTGGATCCAGTAAAATGGACTACTTCTATTGAAATAAAATCCAAAACTAATTATATTTTAACTTTTGATGGAGTCATTGAAAATGAATGGCATCTGTATTCTCAGTTTACGCCTGACGGTGGACCTTTACCATTAGAGATTGCATTTAAAGATATGAAAGGGAATTACACTTTGGTTGGAAAAGCAAAAGAGAGTAAAACTATAACTTCATTCAATGATGTTTTTGGAGTGAATGAAACCTATTTTGAAAAAACAGTTCAAATAAAACAAGAAATAAAACTACTAAATCCTAAAATTTCAAAGATCGAGGTAACATTAGATTATCAAGTGTGCAAAGAAGTTTGTATCAATCTTAATAAAAAATTCAGTTTTGTTGTTCCTAAAAATAATGGTTTAGCTGTAAAACAAGAAGTCTCGATAGTTGCTCCCGATAGTACAAAAGCGGATTCTTTAGCACCAAGTTTAGGGTCAAGTAACGTATTGGAAGTTAATTCTAATCTTATTGAAAATAAAGAACCTGAATCGCAAAAAGGATTATGGTCTATATTTATTATTGCTTTTTTATCTGGATTTGCTGCATTATTAACACCTTGTGTTTTTCCGATGATTCCAATGACGGTGAGTTTTTTTACTAAACAAAGTAAGACAAAAGCTTTAGGAATTAGAAATGCAATTATTTATGGAATTTCTATAATATTAATTTATGTTATTTTAGGTTTATTGGTTACATGGATTTTTGGAGCAGACGCTTTGAATGCCTTATCAACAAACATTTGGTTTAATATTATATTTTTTGTCTTGTTGGTTGTTTTTGCAGTTTCTTTTTTAGGTGCTTTCGAAATTATATTGCCTAATTCATGGGCAAATAAAGTTGATAGCCAGGCGGATAGAGGCGGTATTATTGGCATTTTGTTTATGGCATTGGCATTAGCTATCGTTTCCTTTTCTTGTACTGGACCTATTGTAGGAACACTTTTAGTTGAAGCCGCTTCCAAAGGTGGAATTGCTCCAATTATAGGAATGTTTGGTTTCTCATTGGCATTGGCCTTGCCTTTTATGCTTTTTGCAATGTTCCCGGGTTGGTTACATTCTTTACCAAAATCGGGTGGGTGGTTGAATACCGTAAAAGTGGTTTTGGGATTTCTAGAACTAGCTTTGGCATTCAAATTTTTATCTAATGCTGACTTGGTTTTGCAATTGCATTTGTTAGAACGGGAAGTTTTCTTGGCGATTTGGATAGCTATTTTTGGAGCTATGGCTTTATATTTATTCGGTAAAATTACATTGCCCCATGATAGTCCTTCATCGAGTATTTCTGTAGGTAGACTTTCTTTTGGATTGCTAGTATTGTCTTTTACAATTTATATGATTCCAGGACTATGGGGTGCACCACTAAAATTAATCAATGCTTTTCCGCCGCCATTAGAGTATAGCGAAAGTCCATTGGGATTTAGCAGTTCAGGAAACAATTCTTCGACTGCAGTTTTGCCTGATGGGGCTAAATTGGGACCACATCAAATTATTGTTTTTGATGATTATGAAAAAGGTTTGGCTTACGCCAAAACAGTAAACAAACCCATAATGCTAGATTTTACAGGTTATGCCTGTGTGAATTGTAGAAAAATGGAAAACAATGTTTGGTCAGACGAAGGTGTTTTATCGATTTTGAAAAATGAAGTAGTGTTGATTTCCTTATATGTTGATGATAAAAGAGAATTACCAATAAAAGAGCAATTCGTTTCAAAAACAACTGGATCATTAATAGAAACTATAGGTGATAAATGGACTGATTTTATGATTTCGAAATATAAAACCAATACCCAACCTTTGTATGTTTTGACCGATTTAAACGGGAATAGTTTGAATAAAAATAAACCAACAATTAGTTATGTAAGTGTTGAAGAATATGAAATCTGGTTAAAAACAGGAATTTCTATGTATAAGAAATAATCAAATAAATGGATTTAATTTAAAAGCTTCCAGCCTTAAGAAGGCTGGAAGCTTTTTTTTGTTTTTGATAACTACTATAAAAAAATTAGTTTTCCTTTTGATAGTAACATCTTTCGGTTTCCGAATTGCAAGGAAAGAAACAACCTTGTTTGTTCTAGCTTTATGTTTCTACTAATAACACTATTAGTTCTGCTATGTGTCAAGATAAATGACACAAAAAAACACCCTAAAAACGAATTTTCAGGGTGTTTTAATATATTTATGAATTTGGTTTTTATAAGAACTCTCCGTGTTGAGAAATGTCTAATCCTAATTCTTCTTTTTCTTCACT
>NZ_JBJXDQ010000091.1:0-29448 GCF_046155325.1 Flavobacterium sp. | reverse complement strand
ATCACCTTACAGCACAGGAAACTTCTCGATTTCTACTGTATTAATCAATTCGGCATTTTCAAATAGTGATGTTAATAATTCAGACGCTTTTGATGATTTTAGGTCTAATAGGTTAGTTGTTGCAGATAGATTAGCACAAGGACGTTTTGGTAATTCTTTTTCAAGATATGATTCAAGTTTACTTCCTATAGAAAATAGCGGAGCACCAATTGATGATCTTGCGAATCCTAATAATGTAGATAGAAAAAATATTATATCTAATAATGGATACCCAATTGGCTTCGGAAAAAATAATCAAGCGGTTTTATTGCCTGCTTTATTAGCGGCTTATACAGGTGGTGATGCTTCTAGTGTTTCTACAGGAATATTTAGAAGTTTTCCTATCCCAAACTGGACTATAAAATATGGTGGTTTAATGAGATACGAATTTTTCAAAAATATTTTCAAAAGATTTTCTTTGCAGCATAGTTACAAGGCTTCGTATACTGTTAATCAATTTAGATCTAATTTTGAATATGATAAAGCTCCAGCAGGAATTGATGCGAGTGGAAATTATTTCAACGAAACCATCATGTCTAATGTCAATTTAGTAGAACAATTTAATCCGTTGGTTCGTTTGGATTTTGAATTAAAAAATTCATTAAAAGTGCTTACCGAAATTAAAAGAGATAGAGCCTTATCGATGAGTTTTGACAATAATTTATTAACCGAAGTGAAGGGTGTTGAGTATGTCGTGGGACTTGGTTATCGATTTAAAGATGTAATTTTCTCATCAAGATTGGCAGATAATCCCACAGGAGTTATTAAAAGTGATATTAATATGCGAGCTGATTTTTCGTATCGAAATAATCAAACTATTGTAAGATATTTAGATTATGATAATAATCAATTAGCAGGAGGGCAAAATTTATGGTCTTTAAAATTGACAGCCGATTATTCATTTAGCAAAAATCTAACAGCAATTTTTTATTATGACCATTCGTTTTCTAAAGCAGTTATTTCAACTACTTTTCCCATAACAAATATTCGTTCTGGTTTTACCATTCGTTATAATTTTGGAAATTAATTTAAAATTGTTAAAAGTGTTTAGTAGAAGATTGTTACTTTTGTAACGACAATTTTAAAATCTAAAATCAGAATAATTATGAGCATACCAGCCAATTTGAAATATACCAAAGATCATGAATGGGTTAGTCTTGAAGGAGATATTGCCACAGTAGGAATCACTCATTTTGCTCAAAAAGAGTTAGGTGACATCGTATATGTTGAAGTAGAGACTTTAGATCAAACTTTAGAAAAAGATGAAGTATTTGGCACCGTCGAAGCTGTAAAAACAGTATCTGATTTATTTTTACCGCTGTCGGGTGAGATTATTGAATTTAACGATAAATTAGAAAGCACACCAGAAAGTGTCAATTCAGATCCTTATGGTGCTGGATGGATGATTAAAATTAAAATTTCAAATAGTGAAGAGATTGATTCTTTACTGTCAAGCGAGTCTTATAAAGAATTAATTGGTGCTTAAACAATTTTATTTTGGAGCTGCTGTTTTTTGGACAGGAATTATAGTTTATTTTTCTTTGGTTCAATGCAATGATTTGCCATTTAAGAGTGTTTCAAATATAGATAAACTAGTACACAGTTTTTTCCATTTTGTTTTTATTATTTTATGGTTTTTGTATTTCAATATAAAGCTTAAATGTTTAAAATTGACTAAATTCTTATTGATTTCAGTAGTCTTTTCAATGTTTTTTGGTATTGGCATCGAAATTCTTCAAGAAATTTTAACCACTTCAAGACATGCTGATGTGGTCGATGTTTTTGCAAATATATCAGGAGCGTCACTAGCATCTATTTTTATTTTTTATTTTTATGGAAATATAATTAGAATCAAAATTTAATTTTGGTAAAGGAATTGTAAATAATTAAATTCACATATATGAAAAAAGCGTTACTTACTTTGTTTTTGTTTTTTTATACCGTATTTAATTTTGCCCAAGACATAAATTCTCCTGCTTTTTCCCCTGAGCATTTTCCGGTTTTTCCTAATTGTGCAAGTTTCAAAGAAACAGCTCTTGAAAATTGTTTTTTCAATGAAGTTCAGCTTCTCATTTTTCAAAATTTTCAAGTTCCAGAAAACCTAAAACAGAATAACTTTAAAGGTGAAATTAAAGTCCTTTTTGAAGTTAATAAAAAAGGGGAGTTTAAGATGATTTATGCTAGTTCCGAAGAGGAAAGTCTAATTCAAGAAACACAAACAATTTTCAATAATTTCCCAAAAATAGAGCCTTCAGCATATAATGGAAATCCAACTTATTCAAGATTTACGGTTGTTATTTCTATTCCTCTTAAAGATCCACAAAAAACGGCACCAGAAATAAAAGCTACCGCTTCAATTGAAAAAAAGGATAAACCAACCTTAACGGAATTAGATGCTATTATTTATAACAAATTTAAAAGTCCTCAGTTTCAAAGTCATTTAAACATTCCTTTTTCTCATAGTTATTATTCCCAATTTGATGCTGCAATAAACCAAGTAGGTTTCAATAATCATACCGGTTCAAAGCCTTATGCCTATGCTGAGGTCTCTAAATATTATGATCTAGCATCCGAATACGAAAAAATAAAAAAGAAAACTTCGGGTTGGTGGACAAGGAAACTTTGGAATGAAAGTCTGGTCGAAATTCAAGGTGATGGGTATTGGTTTACCCTAAATCCAATACTAGATATGCAAGGAGGGAATGCCAACGGGAATAAAAACGAAAAAACATTTATTAATACTCGAGGAATTAATTTCAGAGGCGGTTTAGGTACACATATTAATTTTACCACTACTGTTTTTGAAAGTCAAGGACGATTTGCAAATTACTTCAATCGTTATGCCGAATCAATCAAACCAGACGGAGGGAATCCTGCCATTATTCCAGGGATGGGCATAGCCAAACCTTATAAAACTGGAGCATATGATTTTCCATTAGCCGAAGCTAATTTGACATTTTCAGCCAATGAATTTTTTGATTTACAATTGGGTTATGGTCGAAATTTTATTGGAGATGGCTACCGTTCTCTGTTAGTAAGCGATGGTGCCAGTCCGTATCCATATTTTAAAATCAATACCAAGTTTTGGAAAATTAAGTATACTAACACTTATACTTGGCTCAAAGATGTGCAACCGCAAGACCCACCGTCTCGAACTTATGCTAAGAAATATATAGCCCATCATTATTTAAGTTGGAATGTTTCGAACAAGGTAAATCTCGGATTTTTTGAATCAGTAATTTGGTCAAACAACGATAATAGAGGATTTGATATGAGTTTTGCCAATCCTATTATTTTTTATCGCTCTGTCGAATTTGCATCGTCGTCAAGAACTGGAAATGCCATGTTGGGAATGACAGCCAAATACAAATGGAACAACCAACTCAACTTTTACGCACAGTTTCTTTTAGACGAATTTTCGGTTGGCGATATTCAGGCGGGAGAAAAAAGTTGGAAAAACAAGTTTGGCTATCAGTTAGGTATGAAATACTATAATGCTTTCCATGTCGATAATTTGTTGCTTCAATTAGAATACAATCAGGTGCGCCCTTATGTGTATTCGCACAGCGACGCCATTACCAATTATGGACACAACAATCAAGGTTTGGGTCATCAATGGGGAGCCAATTTCAAAGAGTTCATTTTTATTGCTCGCTACAATAAAAGGCGTTATTTTGCCGATTTTAAACTGACCTCTGGAGTGCGTGGTTTGGATTTTGCTGATTCTGGCGTTAAATCCAATTATGGAGGAAACATTTATCGTGATTACGTACTCGATCGCTTTGCCGATTCGGGTGTAACGGTAGGTCAAGGAAACAAAACTACTGTTTTTATCACCGATTTACAAGCTGGATATTTAATCAATCCAGCTACCAATTTAAAACTCTTTGGTAGTTTTATTTATAGAAATTTCGACCCTTCACAAAATACATTGACCACTTTCAAAGAAAGCACAACTTGGTTTTCTTTAGGAATTCGCTCCGATGTGTTTAATTGGTATTTTGATTATTAATTTTATGAGTTGTTTTTTGTCAAATCCTTTTTGATAAACTACTTTTGCAAAAGAATTAAAGAAATTCCAGTTTAGCATTGAGCACAACTTCAAACACATTTTCTGTAAAGTCTATTTTTACTGATTTCAAGGCAATCACTAAGGCAGGCTTAGCTGTCAGCGTCTTATTTTCGTCAATTGCGGGCTATTTATTAGGGTTCGATGAGGCTAATCCGTTTAGTTGGGTGGTTCTATTGAAATTGAGTATTGGCGGCTATTGTATGGTAGGAGCATCAAATGCTTACAATCAAGTCATCGAAAAAGATTTGGATGCCTTGATGGATCGAACTAAAAATCGTCCCGTTCCTGCAGGAAGGATGTCGACCAATGCAGCATTGAGTATTGCCAGTTTTTTGACACTATTAGGAATTGCTTTGTTGTATACCATCAATGCAAAAACCGCAATGTTTGCAGCGATTTCGATTTTTTTATACACTAGTATCTATACACCGCTAAAAACAATGACTTCATTGTCGGTTTTTGTGGGTGCATTTCCAGGAGCCATTCCGTTTATGTTGGGCTGGGTTGCTGCAACTGGTAATTTTGGTATCGAAGCAGGAACTTTATTCTTGATTCAGTTTTTTTGGCAATTCCCTCATTTTTGGGCTATCGGATGGTTTTTATACGAAGATTATGAAAAAGCAGGGTTCTTTATGTTACCAACGGGCAAAAAAGACAAGGGAACAGCATTACAAATTATTTTGTACACCGTTTGGCTTATTATCGCTTCGCTTTTGCCAGTTTTGGGTTTTACAGGACAATTATTGTTATCGAAAATCGCCGCAGTATTGGTTTTTTTATTAGGACTTTGGATTCTTTTTTACGCTATTCGTTTGTATCAATTAAAAACGGCAAAATCAGCCAGAACTTTGATGCTAGTGAGCGTTTCTTATATTACCCTTTTGCAATTAATTTATATATTTGACAAATTTTTAAGATAAAAATGGAAGCTACAATGACACCTCAAGAATATAAGTCCAGATCCGATAGGTCTTATAAATTACTTTTGTTATTTGCCATGATAAGCATGACAATGATGTTTGCTGGATTAACAAGTGCTTTTATAGTGAGTAAATCTAGAGCAGACTGGTTGAAAGATTTTCAATTGCCTGTAGCATTTTATTTTAGTACAGCTGCGATTATTGGTTGTAGTATTACTTTTCATCTAGCTAAAAAAGCTATTCAAAAAGACAACCAAAAGGCGACAACTACTTTTCTTTTGTCAACATTGGCACTAGGCATTTTGTTTATTATATTACAATTTGTAGGATTTGGACAAGTAGTTGCTAACGGGTATTATTTTACAGGATCAGAAAGTTCCATTACTACAACTTTTCTGTATATTGTTACTCTAGTACACTTGTTGCACTTAGCTGGCGGGATAATTTCGCTTTTAATTATTATTTATAATCATTTTAAACAAAAATACAATTCAACTCAAACCATTGGAATTGAGCTAGGTGTGATTTACTGGCACTTTCTTGATTTATTGTGGGTGTATTTGTTTTTATTTTTATATTTCTTTAAATAAGAAAAAATTGTAAATTTGTGAACTTTTTAACGAATAACTTTTATGGGAACAGTTACTACTGCAAATAGTGGACATCAAACTTGGGGAGGCGCCAATGAACCAATGGGAGCAAGTTATGGCAAATTGATGATGTGGTTTTTTATCGTATCAGATGCTTTAACATTTTCTGGATTTTTGGCCGCTTATGGTTTTTCAAGATTTAAATTTATAGAAACATGGCCTTTGGCTGACGAAGTTTTTACGCACTTTCCATTTATGCATGGGGTTTCGGCGCCAATGTATTATGTGGCATTTATGACTTTTATTTTGATTTTTTCATCTGTAACAATGGTTTTGGCTGTTGATGCTGGACATCAAATGAAGAAAAACAGTGTCGTTATTTATATGTTTTTAACGATTATTGGAGGATTGATATTCGTTGGTTCACAAGCTTGGGAGTGGAAAAACTTTATTAAAGGCGAATATGGAGCAATCGAAACAAAAGGTGGAAGTTTACTACAGTTTGTTGATGCAGAAGGGCATCGTGTGGCTTTAGCAGATTTTGCAGCCACATTATCCGAAGAACGTGAGCAATTAACAAGAAGCAAAGGAAGATGGTTTATGGAAGAAGAAACTTTACCAACTTATTCAGTTGCAGAGATTCAAGAAGGTTTCAAAGCACATCCAGAATTATTGATTAGAACAGAGCATATTAATGCTGAAAAGAAAAAAACTATTTTATCTAGAAAAGATTCTGAAACACGTTTAGCAGAAGCAAGTCTAGTAGTTGAAGGAGCTAACTTAGTTAGAAACGAGTATGGAAGTAAATTATTTGCTGATTTCTTTTTCTTTATTACTGGTTTTCACGGATTTCACGTTTTTTCAGGTGTTATAATTAATATTATTATCTTTTTTAATGTTTTATTAGGAACTTACGAAAAGAGAAAGAGTTATGAAATGGTAGAAAAAGTAGGGCTTTATTGGCACTTTGTTGATTTAGTTTGGGTATTTGTATTTACAGTTTTCTATCTAGTTTAATTTACTAAAAGTTATCATTATGTCACACGAGCACGTATCGAATACAAAAAGAATTTGGACAGTTTTCGGAATTTTATCTATAATAACAATAGTTGAGGTTTTTTTCGGAATTCTAAAACCTGAAGCTTTGCACTTAAATAGTTTTTTGAGTTTAAATCTATTAAATTGGTTGTTTATTATCTTAACACTTGTAAAGGCTTATTATATTGTTTGGGCATTTATGCACATGGAAGGAGAAACATCTACGTTAAGAAATGCAGTAGTTATTCCTGTGATTTTCTTAATTATTTATTTGCTTTTCATTCTTTTAACCGAAGCAGATTATGTGTTTGAGGTATTTAAGAATTCCACCATTAAATGGAATTTTTAACAAAATATTAATCCATAAAAAAGGTATCCGCCGCGGCGTATGCCTTTTTTTATTTTTGTATATCCTTATTTTGGTCACAATCATGAAAAAAAATATCGTTCTTTTTGTTCTTTTTATTTTACCTATTGTGGCCTATCTTTTTTTTGCATCTGGAATAAACAGTTATACAAAATTGCCGATTATTACTAACAAAGTCCCTGATTTTGGTAAATGGGAATCATTGAATAATGAAAGAGTATCATTGAATAATAAAATTACGATTCTTGGATTTTCAGGTTTTGATATATTAAAAAATAGAGGAAATTTATTCAACTTAAATCAAAAAATTTACCAAAGATATCATGAATTCAAGGATTTACAATTTGTGATGATTTGCCCTGTTGGAACTGAAAAAGAAACTAAAATCGTTTTGGAGTCCTTAGGAGCTTTTACTGATATATCCCAATGGCATTTTGTTTTTGCCTCACCAAATGAAATTACTACATTTTATAACCAATTGAATTTAGTTGGAGTATTAAACGCAGATTTAGGAACTCCTGATGTTTATATTTTGGATAAAGAAAGGAATCTTAGAGGTCGTAAAGAAAAGAAAGATTATAAAGAAGGCTACGATACGGCT
The DNA here is from genome assembly GCF_046155325.1 of Flavobacterium sp. Taxonomy (GTDB): domain Bacteria; phylum Bacteroidota; class Bacteroidia; order Flavobacteriales; family Flavobacteriaceae; genus Flavobacterium. Next base: position 21,821 of record NZ_JBJXDQ010000091.1, on the reverse strand, counting down.
AAACCTGCAGATTTGAGCAATGAAATGCTAGATGATTTCAAAGTTATCCTCTACGAATATAGGGCTTCTCTTAAGAAAAATCACAATGCAACCAAACAACTATAATTTTTTTCTAATGCTTAAAAACAAATCCTATATCGGAATTTCTTTTATTATATTAATTTTTGGAATATATGCTGTGCCAAAAATAATTGATAGGATTCAAAACGATGAAATTGTAAAAGGTGACCGATTAGATAAAGTATCCAATATTGCTCAGGCAAATAATAGTTTAGTTAAGATTGGACCAGTTCCAAAATTTGAACTCATGAATCAAGACAATATAAAAATTTCGAATCAAACCTATAAAGGGAAAGTGTATGTTTTGGAATTTTTCTTTTCAACCTGCCCTTCTATTTGTCCAAAAATGAATTTGAGCATGTTGTCGATTGAAAATAAATTCTTTGGCAATCCTAATTTCGGAATCGTTTCAATAACCATAGATCCAGAACATGACACTGCTAAAGTATTGCAGTCGCATAGGGAGTTATTGGGCGTAAAATCCTCAAATTGGAATTTTTTAACGGGAGACAAAAACAATATCTTAAATTTGTCGAACAAAGGATTTAACATTTATGCTGGAGAAAACAGTAAGGTTAACGGAGGTTTTGAACATTCAGGACTTTTTGCATTAGTAGATAAAAATGGAACTATTCGATGCCGAAGAGATAAATTCGGAAACCCAATTTTATATTACGATGGTCTAGATAAACAAGGCGTTTGGGACATTCAACAAGATATATCAATTTTATTAAAAGAATAATAATGGAAAAGAATTCAATAGAAACTAAATACAATAAATGGATACTTATTTTATCTATACTCATCCCCGTAGCCGTAGCTGTACTTTTTAAAGTAAAATTGAAAGATTTAGGTTTTGATGCTTCGCCTTTGCCAATTTTACCTCCCATTTATGCCACTATAAATGGGATTACTGCAGTGTTACTAATTTCGGCAGTATTAGCTATAAAAAATGGAAAAAGACAGTTACACGAAAATTTGATGAAATGTGCTATTGCGTGTTCCTTAGTTTTTTTAGTGCTTTATATTGCCTACCATATGACAACAGATTCTACAATTTATGGAGGAACAGGAGTTTTAAAATATGTATATTATTTTGTTCTTTTAACTCATATTTTGCTATCTGTAGCTACTATCCCACTAGTTTTGATAACCTATGTTCGTGCCCTAGCCGCAAGATTTGATAAGCATAAAAAAATAGCCAAAATCACCTTTCCAATTTGGCTATATGTTGCCGTAACTGGAGTTGTTGTTTATCTTATGATTTCGCCTTATTATGTTAATTAAAGAGATTTCAGATTTCAGATTTCAGATTTCAGATTCCAAATTCCAAGTCTACCTTTTTGGAATCTGTTTTTTGTTTTTTGGAATTTCATCCTATGCTCAATGCGCCATGTGTCGCGCCGCTTTAACAAGCGAAGGCAATAAAGCCAAAGCAGAAGCTGTAAATGATGGTATCGTTTATCTTATGGTTATTCCATATTTTCTTGTTGGCTTAATAGGCTATGCTGTTTATAGAATGTATAGAAAGAAAAAGAATAAGGCAGATTAAAAATATCTAAAATCACTTCAAGCCATCCACAGCAACATTGATAGCACCATTTATTTTGACAAAGGCAATAATGGCATTATTTGTCAATTGAATTTTTTGAAATTCCACATTCTCTATTTTTCCGTTAACAAAAACACCAGACATAGGAGAATAATTTTGTAGATATTTCATCATGCTTTTCTTGCCTTCTTCTATATTTGGAATTATGGAATAGCGACAGCTTTCTTGAATTTTTCTTAAAATTAATCCTTGCGCTAGCCAATTTGCGGTTCTTATTAATTTATTCTTGGTGTCCAAGGCATAATCGAGTTTGTCAAAATACAATTCTTTGGTTTGCGTATTGTATTGCGGAAATCCGGTTAAGTAAATTGTTCCATTTACGCTTCCTAAAACATCCAAAGCAATAACCATTTTGTCATTTTTGTGCCAGATGGATACATTTTGTACCCTTATTTTTTTGTTGCCTGAGCCATATTCCTGTCCGGCAAAATTCTTGGTCATTATTTTTGAGGCCTCTGCATAAGTTGATACTGCAGTAACATTAGCCGAAATTTGATTTGGGATTTTTGTTACTGGTTTTAGGACTATTTTCGAGGAATCGTATTTGGATTGGGGTTGTTTTCCTATCCAAGTTCCCATGGTGCATTTCATGCCCATTTCCATCAAAAAAGTATCGTTTTTGAGTTTGGCATTGGTAGAATAGATTTCAATCGGATTAACTTGCAACCAACTTTCATAGGCTTCATTCATCAAAAATGGTGTGCATATTTTTTCTATAGCCAATAAAACATTAGGTTTAAAATCCATTGATTTGTCAATAGCAGCATCTATACTTTTTTCTATTTTAGACCTAAAAATTTTGATAGTGGGATTCATCAAGTAGGTAACGGGAACGCTTTTTCCGAGAATAGTTGTTGTGGGACTTTCATTCCAGTCTAGGGATTTGAGTTGCGTTTTAGTACTCAATTTCCAGTTGGATAAGCTTACATCACTCACTAGAGTCACTTTTCCATTCAAATTAAATTCCTTGGTTTTATATAAGGATACCCCTAATGTTTTGGTGCCAATTCGATAGCTGATAATCGCTTTTAAAGGAAGAACCGTTTTAATGCTTCCATTCGAATTTTCGGGATTGTTTTCGATTGTTATTGGCGCTAGTTTCCAGATTTTCATTTCAATATTGTCATCTTCAATGTTGTTGTCTTCATAAATCAAACCATTTAAGAGTGCATTGGTTTGATGTTCGACATCTTTTAGTTTTACACTTATAGGTAAATTTATGAAAGAGGGGATAGATTCATATACCAAAGGGGTTGCGTCATCTGGATCAGGTTTTAAAGTGGCAATTTTTTGTGAGCTGGTGCAACTTAATAAAAACAAAAAAATCAAAAAAAATGTAAATATATTTTTAAATATAGACATGTAAGGGTGTATTAAAACAGCTAAATTAGTAAAACAAAAATGTTTTTTGTAACAAAATTCAATTTAAAAAGTCTAATGTTTTATCTATTGGGTTTTGGACATAAAGTGTTGTGTTTATAGTATAATATTTTAATATAATAAAGTAAATTTGCATAGCCATTAAAACGGAATTAAGTTAGCTAATATGTACAAAAAATTATTTTCATTTCTTGTTTTAGTTTGTAGTTTTTCTATTCAAGCACAAACCAAAAAATGGACATTAGAAGAATGTGTCCGTTATGCCATTGCTAATAATATCTCGGTTAAGGAAACTGAGTTGGATGCAAAAAGCATGGCTATTGATAAAAAAGACGCAAAAGGAAATTTCTTACCCACTTTCAATGCCAATGCTTCCCATTCTTGGAATATTGGTTTAAATCAAGATATTACTACAGGATTATTGCGTAATCAAACTACTCAGTTTACATCCGCTGGCGCTTCTGTAGGCATCGATATTTATAAAGGATTGCAAAACCAAAATACAGTCCGGAAAGCGAATCTTTCGATTATTGCAGCTCAGTATCAAGTAGTGAAAATGAAAGAAGATATTGCGCTCAATGTAGCGAATGCTTTTTTGCAAGTACTCTTTAATAAAGAAAATCTAAAAGTACAGCAAGAACAATTGGCACTGAATGAGAAACAATTACTTCGTTCGGAAGAATTGGTTAAAGCAGGTTCCTTGCCAAAAGGTGATTTATTGGATGTAAAAGCCACCGTTGCCACCAATAATCAGAATGTTATCACTGCCGAAAATGTGTTGTTGATTTCAAAATTGAGTTTGGCTCAATTGCTACAGTTGAATGACTTTTATGATTTTGATGTTGCCGATGATACTAGTCCAAAAGATGAAAACAACATCTTGAATCAAACACCCAACGTTATTTACGAAAAAGCTAAGGAAAACAGAACGGAACTAAAAATAGCCAAAACTAATCTAGCACTAGCCGAAAAAAATGTGGCTATTGCTAAAGGGGCTTTTCAACCGAGTTTGGTAGGTTTTTATAATTTTAGTTCAAGAGTTTCAGATGCGGATGGTTTTTCATTTGATTCTGAAGGTAACATTATAGGAACCAAAGGGCCTAACGCTTTTTTTAACCAATTCAGTGATAACAAAGGACAAACTTTTGGAGCCCAACTGACCATTCCAATTTTTAATGGTTTTTCGGTAAAAAATAATGTGGCCCGTTCTAAAATAAGTTTAGAAAAATCAAAAATTGCTGTTCAGCAACAAGAATTAGATTTAGAACGAAATGTATATACGGCTTTCACAGACGCAAAAGGGGCTTTGAATACTTATGAATCGGCAATTGTGGTTCTCGAAGCTCGACAAGAAGCCTATCATTATGCTTCCGAAAAATATGCTGTTGGCATGATGAATTCTTTCGATTTTAATCAAGCTCAAACGGTATTGTCTAATGCAAAGTCTGAAGTTATTAGAACGAAATACGATTCTATTTTTAAACTAAAAATACTAGAATTCTATTTTGGAATACCAATCGTAAAAAACTAGAATAAGATGTCAAAAAAAACTATTTATCTCCTAATTGGAGCAGTCATTTTAAGTATTATAGTCTTAGTAGTACTTTCGAAAAAAGGAATTATTGGCAATGCTACTAAAGGAAAATTCATTGAAATCACTCAAGTCAAAACGACTACAGTAGTAGAAACCGTTTCGGCAACTGGAAAAATTCAACCAGAGATTGAAGTGAAAATTTCATCGGAAGTATCGGGAGAAATTATTATGCTGAATGTAAAAGAAGGACAAGTAGTCAAAAAAGGAGATTTATTAGTTAAAATCAACCCTGATTTATACACCTCGGGATACAATCGTTCTCTTTCTAACTTATCTGGTTCTAAAGCAGGTTTGAGCCAAGCAAAGGCTTCCTTTAACGAAGCCCAAGCCAACTATGATAGGAGCAAAACCTTATTCGAGAAAGGAATAATTTCAAAATCAGATTGGGACAAAGCAGTAGCTTCTTTTGCTGTAGCCAATGCCAACAAACAAACCGCTTATTATACGGTGCAAAGTGCCTCTGCAACGGTAAATGAAGCTAAAGACAATTTAGGAAGAACTACTATTTACTCCCCTGCCGACGGAACGATTTCAATGCTGAACGTAGAACTAGGAGAACGTGTTTTAGGAACCCAACAAATGACAGGAACTGAAATTCTGCGTGTCGCTAACCTGAATAATATGGAGGTAGAAGTCGATGTAAACGAAAATGACATTGTGAAAATTAAAGTTGGTGATTTAGCCAAAGTTGAGGTCGATGCCTATTTAAAAAAACAGTTTAAAGGTATTGTGACCAGTATTTCTAACTCTGCCAGTGCCGAACTGACTGCAGATCAGGTTACTAATTTTAAAGTGAAAGTTAGAATTCTTAAAGAATCTTATCTAGATTTGTTGGAAGGAAAGCCAGATACCTATTCTCCTTTTAGACCAGGTATGACAGCTACAGTTGATATCATTACCAAAACAAAAAGTAATGTATTGGCAGTGCCTATAAGTTCGGTGGTCATAAAATCAGACACTACAGCAGTTAAAGAAACTAACATTGACGAATTATACAAAGAGGAAGAACAGAATAAAGCTCCCAAAAATGACAAAAAAATAGAATGTGTTTTTGTTAAAGTAGGGGAGAAAGCTAAAATCCGAATCATAAAAACAGGTATTCAAGATGATACCAATATTGAAATCATTTCAGGACTAAAAATAGGGGATGTTGTCATCACGGGACCTTACACAACAGTCTCAAAAGAATTGAATTCGGGGGATAAAGTCTCAACCGAAAAAATGAAAGAGAAGAAATAGTGTTCTGTTTACAGTGTTCAGTCCCGAAGCTACGGGAGCAGATTTTAGTAATTAATAATCAGATTTAAGTGTTTAAACGCTTAAACCTTTAAACCTTTAAACCATTTTGTCCTACATTCTCAACATCGAAACGGCTACCAAAAATTGTTCTGTGGCTTTAGCCAAAGAAGGAAAAACTATCATTTGTAAAGAAATAGCCGAAGAAGGTTATTCGCATGCCGAGCGACTTCATGTTTTTATAGAAGAAATAATTCAAGAAGCAGATATTAGTTTTAAAAACCTAGTGGCGATTGCTGTAAGTCAAGGCCCTGGTTCATATACAGGTTTAAGAATTGGAGTTTCGGCGGCAAAAGGGCTGTGTTATGCCTTGGATATTCCTTTAATTGCAATTGATACTTTACAGGTTTTGGCAATGCAGGCCAATGTCTCAAATGGTTTAATTGTACCTATGATAGATGCGCGTAGAATGGAAGTCTATAGTGCTATTTTTTCTCCTAGTTTTGCTAAAGTTAGAGAAGTACAGGCCGAAATTATTACCGAAAATTCCTTTGAAAATTTTCGAGAGACCCTGCATTTTGTTGGTGATTGCGCCGAAAAATGCAAAACAGTATTGACTAATGATAATTATTTATTTTTGGACGACATCAAATATCCATCAGCAAAAGAAATGAGTAAATTAAGTTTTGAAAAATTTGAAGCAAACGATTTTGAGGATTTAGCCTACTTTGAGCCCAATTATTTAAAAGAATTTATGACGACTGTTTCAAAAAAATAAATTATTTTTTTGTAGCCTCTTTTAAAGAAGGTAGAATGTCTATTCCTGCTATTTCAAAAGCTACTAAGCAATTTTCTAATGTTTCGGAGCAAACAATACCAAAATCTTCATTTTTAGCCCAAGGTCTTACCGCTAATTGAATTGCGCTATCTGTTAAATTCTTTACTGCAACTTCAGCATCGGGAGTTTTTAGAATCTTTGGATTGTTTTTCAGTGTGTTAGAAATAATTTCTTTGGCTTTTTTTAAATCTGAATTATAAGAAATAGACAAGGTCAAATCGGCTCTTCGTATACCTTCAATTGAATAATTGATTATTGTTCCATTGGATAACGACCCGTTTGGAACAAAAATAGTTTGATTATTTGCGCTTATTAATTTGGTTACAAAAATTTGAATTTCGTTCACTGTTCCAATTATACCTTGTGCTTCAATAGTGTCACCCACCTTAAAAGGTTTGAATAAAATAATTAGCATTCCTCCAGCAAAATTGGATAACGACCCTTGAAGTGATAAACCTACAGCAAGTCCCATGGCGCCAAGAATAGCAACAAATGACGAAGTTTCAATGCCTAATTTGGAAATAAAAGTCACAAACAACAAAACTCGTAATGCCCAAAGAAGAATATCAGCTAAAAATTTGGTCAGTGTAGGGTCTAATTCTCGTTTGACCATAATTTTTCTAATGAGCCTATTAATTACTCGAATTGCATAAAGGCCAACAAATAAAATTACAAAGGCTGAAATTAATTTTGGAGAATAATCAAGCAATACCTGAATAAAAGTATTGGCATAATTGCTTAGGTTTTCTGTATAAAGCATTTTTCTATACTAAAAAACCTTCTCAATGAGGAGAAGGTTTGTGTTTGAAGGTCAAAGATAAGAATTATTTTTTTTAAGAATCAAATGTTAACTCCGAAATAATTTCTGTAAAATTGGTTTTTGGTGATGAACAGGTTTGATTTTGACACAGATAAAATAAGTTTTCATCTGGATTATAGCGATCTACTAAAAACGGTAAATTTGATTTGCTATTTGTTCCCGCCAAAACAAGGTTAGGTACATAAGTAGTATTTATTTTCTTAGCATAATTTAGTGCTAAATCGCCACAAATGGCTAATTCCTTGTTTTCGTCTGAAAAATTTAATGCTAAATCCAACCAATTAGAATATGCTGAAGGGTAATTAATGGTTGGTAAAATATTTTGTACCATTCTTTGGGCAATTTGTTTGTACTCTGAAAGTTCAAAATAAATATTCAAAACAAACAAATTTTTACCCATCACTGAATTTGAGGCAGGAATAACATTGTCTTCGGTTTCATAATGAGTGGCAATCAATGCTTGGTCAAGATTAGAAGTAAATGAAAAGAGTCCTGTTTTTTTATCATAAAAATGGGTGATACAATAATCAACTAGTTTTTTTGAATTAGAAAGCCATTTCTCGTCAAAAGTCACTTCGTATAAACTAATAAATGCCGCTATAACTAGGCTATAATCTTCGAGATAGCCATTGATAGTGCTTTTCTTGTTTTTATAATTATGCCATAAATTTCCATCGTTTGACCACAGATTCTTGATAATAAAATCAGCATTTTTTAATGCAATTTCTAGGTAATTTTCAATTGCCAAAGCTTTATAAGCATCAATATAACCTTTTAACATAATCGCATTCCAAGAAGCTAGGCATTTGTCATCTAATCTTGGTTTTGGACGTTTTTCTCTTTCTATATAGAGCGTTTTCTCCCAGTTTTTCTTTTTGGCTTTGAGTTCTGAAAGCAATATGTTGTTTTCATTTGCTATTTTTTCTAACGAAAAACTTTGGATCAAAACGTAATTACCATCTTCCCATAAACCAAAAGTGTTAATGTTAAAAACTTGACAAAACAAATCGAAATCTGCTGCAATGATTAATTTTAATTCCTGAATTTTCCAAACATAAAAAGCACCTTCTTCGAGATGATTATCAGGATTTAGACTATCAGCATCCAGTGCGCAATAAAAACCGCCTTCGGGATTCATTAATTCTCTTTCGACAAAAGAAAGTGTTTTTTGAATTACTTCTTTATACAAGGGGTTTTGAGTCAATTTATATGCATCACTATATAAGGATACTAACTGCCCGTTGTCATAAAGCATTTTTTCGAAGTGAGGAACATGCCATTTATTATCTACAGAATATCGAGAAAACCCACCGTCTACAGTGTCGAAAACTCCTCCATAACCCATTTTTGTTAGGGTGAGATTCACAAAGTCGAGTAGTTTTTTATCTTTTTTTTGATAAGCATAACGCATCAAAAAATGATAGTTGTTGGGCATCATAAATTTTGGAGAACTTGCCATTCCTCCATAATCCCAATCGAAATACTCATTCCATTTTTTGACTAAATCGGCTATATGATTTTGATTAATTTGAGTTTCTTTTTTTTCGTTTTGGATTATTCCAAGAGATTGTATTCCTTGATGTAATTTTTCGGCATAGTCAATCATTTTAACTGGAGCCGAGAGGTATATTTCTTGTAATTGTCCAAGTGTATGAATCCAATCTTGTTTTCTAAAATAGGTTCCACCCCAAACTGGTCTTCCATCAGGGAGTGTAACTACATTCAAAGGCCAGCCTCCGCGACCGCTCATGATTTGTATCGCTTTCATATAAACTGCATCTACATCGGGGCGTTCTTCGCGATCCACTTTAATGTTGATGTAATTGGCATTCATGACATCAGCAACTTCTTGGTCTTCAAAACTTTCATGCTCCATCACATGACACCAGTGACAAGCCGAATAGCCTATACTTATGATGATGAGCTTGTTTTTACTTTTGGCTTCAGCTAATGAATTTTCATTCCAAGCTTTCCAATGTACGGGATTATTTGCATGTTGTAATAAATATGGGCTGGTTTCTTGCGAAAGTTGGTTCATTTTTTACACTAATTTAAGCATTTATCGCTTCAACAGTAATTGTATCGTCGTTAAGCATACTTTTAAGCATATTTTCGATACCACTTTTTAGGGTAAAAGTAGAGGATGGACAGCCACTACAGGCACCTTGTAAAATTACTTTTACTACTTTTTCATCTTCATTATAAGAATCAAAGGCAATATTTCCACCGTCTGCTTGAACCGCAGGTTTAACATATTCATCGAGTATGCTAATAATTTGTTGAGAAATTAAATCGAGATTATCAAAATTTTCAACTTTAGCATTTTCTAGTTCTGTTTGTGCAATAATTAAACTTTCATCAAGAACAGTTCCTCCGTTTTCTATATAATGTTTGATAAATGTTCTTAATTCTAGAGTAATATCTTGCCAGTCATTGATTTCATATTTTGTTATTGAAATGTAATTTTCATCAATAAAAACCTCTTTTACATATGGAAACTTGAATAACTCTTGAACCAAAGGTGATGCACTAGTTTGGTCAATGTTTTTGAATTCAACTGCAGTTTTTGTTAGCATTTTATTTACTACAAATTTTAAAGCAGCCGGATTTGGTGTGGTCTCTCCGTAAACTGTTATGGGTTGTTTTTTTGTTTTATTTTCAGATTCAGTAATAATGACTCCACCATTAGAGATAAATGTTTCTATTTGTTCAGCAACAGCTTCTTTTACATCGTCCCATTCTACAATGCTAAATTTTTCAATAGCGATAAAATTTCCAGAAATATAAACTGTTTTTACGAAAGGCAAATAGAATAATTGTTGCGCTAAAGGAGAATTTGTTGCTTCATCAATATTTTTAAATTCAAAACTTTCGTTATTAGTTATAAAATCATCGAATTCAAATTTTAATATAATTGGATTTTGAGTATCTCTTATTGTTATTTTTGACATAAGTTCTATTTTTTTTACAAATTTAGGGAAGTTATTTTCTACTAATACTTATATTTGGTTTTTATTAATACTTATATTTTGGTTTATTTTAAATATATATTAATTATTTTCGTTATTGATATAATTACGAAAATTTTTATACAAATTCACTTTGAATGATTAATACAATCAAATTTTTCATAATTCTTTTTCTGATGAGTCAGTTTTCTTTTTCACAACAAGGAATAGCTGTTTATTCTGATTATTTATCTGATAATTATTATTTGATTCATCCCTCAATGGCTGGAGCTTCAAACTGTGCTAAAATTAGAGCAACATCACGTAAGCAATGGTTTGACCAAAATGATGCTCCCTCTCTACAAACTATAAGTTTTAATGGAAGAGTCTCAGAGAAATCAGGAGCTGGAGTTATATTGTTTAGTGATAAAAACGGTTATCATTCTCAAAAAGGAATTAAAGCTACTTATGCACATCACATCATGTTTTCTAGAGATGATATTGACTTAAATCAATTGTCTTTTGGATTAAGTGTCGGATTATTACAAAGTCAGTTAGACGAAACAGCGTTTTTAAATTCTGGTAATTTTGACCCAATTATTGACGGAACTATAGTTCAAAAAGATTCCTATTTTAATATGGATATTGGCTCCTCATATAATTATTTAGATTTTTATATGCATGCTACAGTTAAGAACGCTATTGAAACTAGAAGATCAATATATACTGAATATGAAAGTGACAACTTAAGAAAATATTTGTTAAGTGCAGGATATAATTTTGGTAATAAGTATAGTATATTATGGGAACCATCAGTTTTATTCCAATTAGTAGAAAAGACCCAAGAAAAAACGATAGACATTAATATGAAAGCCTATAAAAACTTTGATTTCGGTAAATTATGGGGTGGATTATCCTATCGTCGAAGTTTTGATGGTGCCGATTTTATTAGTGGTAATGGTGTTGTTTCTCAAAAATTACAATACATAACACCAATTATTGGAATTAATTACGATAAATATATGTTTGCTTATACTTATTCTAGGGTTTCGGGTGATGTAAAATTTGATAATGGAGGTTTTCACCAAATTACTTTAGGAATCAATTTGTTTTGTACTCGTGAACGCTACGAATGTAATTGTCCAGCTATTAATTAATTTAATTATGCCAATTCTTACCATTAAAGGGAAAACCCCAATAATTCCTGATGATTGTTATGTTGCTGAAAATGCTACAATAATTGGAGATGTCACTTTTGGAGAATTTTGTAGTGTATGGTTTAATGCTATTATTAGAGGTGATGTACATTTTATAACTATTGGAAATAAAGTAAACATTCAAGATGGTGCCATTATTCATTGCACCTATCAAAAACATCCCACAATAATAGGGAATAATGTCTCTATAGGTCATAATGCTATTGTGCATGGTTGCACTATAAATGACAATGTTTTAATCGGAATGGGAGCTATAGTAATGGATAATTGCGTTGTTGAAAGTAATTCAATTATTGCAGCAGGTGCAGTTGTTACTCAAAACACAGTGGTTAAATCAGGTTCTATTTATGCTGGTGTTCCAGCAAAAAAAGTAAAAGATATTGACCAGTCAGATTTTGCTGGAGAAATAGAACGTATTTCAAATAATTATGTGATGTATTCTAGTTGGTATAAAGAGTAAACTAGAAATCTTTTTCAATCACAACGTATTTATTCTCTAAAATTTCCGAAAGCACTTTTGGATTTGTATTTGTATAAAAAATAGGTTCTGTTTTTTTTGCTATCGAAAACCCCACTTTTTCGTTTAAAATATTCCTAGTTTGTTTGGCTACCGCCTCACCAGAATCAATGATTTGAATGTTTTCAGGAATAATTTTTTTTATTTGAGGAATCAAATACGGATAATGGCTACATCCTAAAACAAGATAGTCTATGTTTGCCTCAATCATGGGCATTAAATAAGATTGGAGTAATTGGGTCATTTCTGGGGAATCAATTTGTCCATTTTCAATGAGTTGAACGATACCATGGCCTACTTGTTCGATGATTTTAGTTTCGTTAAATTTTTCTGCAGTTTTATGAAAAAGTTCACTATTCAACGTGCCTTGGGTAGCTAAAATTCCTATGGTTTGTGTTCTTGAATTAGTAGCAGCAGGTTTTATTGCAGGTTCTATTCCTATAAAAGGAATAGTATATTTAGACCGTAATTCTTGAATAGCATTGGTAGTGGCGGTATTACAAGCTACAACGATTAATTTGCAACCCATACGTAGTAATAAATCAGTGTTTTTGTAACATAACTTAATAATATCTTCTTTTGATTTTTGCCCGTATGGTGCATTTTTACTGTCGGCTAAATAGATTGTTTTTTCTTCGGGTAGTAAATTATGTATTGCTGACCAGATGGAAGTTCCACCAATACCTGAATCAAAAATTCCTATAGGAGAATTATTATGCATTAAAACTAAATTTTACTTCGGATTAAATATACTATAAATATATTTCTAAACAAAAAAACTGCTCAGCCATTAAAGGAAAAGCAGTATTTATTTTAATCTTGAGTATGGTATTAAAACCCTAAATCTTTTTTAACGTCAGCAGTCATGTCTGGACCGTCTGCCAATAAAAGTGTAGAAGCATCCAAAACATATTGGTATCCCTTTGCTTTACCCACTTTTTGTATAGAAGCTCTAACTTTTTCGTAGATAGGTTTGGTGATATCTTCTTGTTTTTGTTGTAATTCTTTCTGAGCATTTTGTCCAAACTCTTGGATTCTTTTTTGCATATCAGAAACTTCTTTTTGACGCTCACCATTTATAGCTTCAGAAACAGTAGTTGCTTCAGCATCATACTTTGCTAATTTAGCTTTGAATTCTTCTGCCATTTTTTTGTAATCAGCATCATAAGTAATACTTAGTTTTTCTAGTTGTTTTTGTGCTTCAAGCATTGCAGGCATTTTTGCCATAATTTCACTAACATCTACATGGGCGGTTTTTGCCTGCGCAATACTAGTTTGACATGCTCCTAATATAAATAAAGTAGCAATTAATAAAGTTTTGATTTGTTTCATCGTTTTTAAAATATTTAGTAATTAATTTATTGTTGGTATTCTCTTTTTTTATTTTGATCCGTTTTTAGCTGCTTCTCTTTCTTCTAGCATTTTTTTCTTTTTTTCCTCTAAAGCTTTTTTGTTTTCTTCTATTGTTTTTTTACGATCTTCTAGAACTTTAGCTCTTTCATCTAGCTGTTTTTGTCGAGCAGCTTGGGGGGTTAATTTTTCTGTAACTACTTTTTTTAATGTGTCAACTACTGCTTTTGGAGTTGCTTTAACATCTTCTTTAATTTTTGTTTCAGAAACCGTGCCAATTTTTTTTGCTTCTTTTTCTTGAATCAATTGCTTCTTTTTATCTTCTACTGCTTTTTTCCGATCTTCGATTACTTTTGCTTTCTCATCGGCTATTTTTTGTTTAGCTTCTGATGCTGCAACTGTTTTTACAACTTCGGATTTTTTTTCAGCTAAAACTTCTATTGGTTGAGTTTCTACTGATTTTGAACTTGTTTTTTTTGCGTTTCTTTCTTCTAAAATTTGTTGTCTTTTTTCTTCTAAAGCTTTCTTTTGCTCTTCAATATTCTTTTTACGTTCTTCAAGAATTTTAGCTTTTTCATCAGCTTGTTTTTGTTTGGCTTCATCAGCAGAAATTGTTATAGATACTTCGGCCTTTTTTCCGATTACAACTGCCGTTGTTTTAGTTTCTGAAGGTGTAATCCCCGTTTTTTTAGCTGCTCTTTCTTCAAGAATTTGTTGTCTTTTTTCTTCTAATGCTATTTTGCGATCTTCTATTGTTTTTTTGCGATCTTCTAATATTCTTGCCGTTTCTTCCGCTTTTAATTCTTTTGCATCTTCCGCTGAGGTCTTAGCATTAGTAGTTGAAGCATCGCCTTCATTTATAGTTGTTTTTGAAACAGGATTGCCACTTCTTTTAGCTTCTTTATCTAGAAGAAGTTGTTTTTTTCTTTCCTCTATCTCTTTTTTTCTTTGCTCTTGTAAAAGTTTTCTATCTTCTAAAGCCTTATCTCTAGCACTTTTTTTATCATCTAATAATTTTTTTCTTTCTGAAAGAGCTGGATTTTCATTGATTTCATCTTCTTTGGCTTCTTTAGTTTCTATAGCTGCCAATTCTTTTTTTGATAGTTGTTCTCTTTTTTCGGCTCTGTTTAAAACTCTAAGAACTTGATCACTAATATCAAATCTTTTAGCAGCAAAAAGCATGGTTAAATCGGAAGTTTTGTCAAATATGAAATCATATTTTTTAGCTTCTGCGATATCTTGAATTGCTGTAAAAACTTGGTCTTGTATTGGCTTTGTTAATGCCGATTTTTGTAATATTAAATCACCATTAGGGCCAAATCTTTTTTGTTGATAATCTAGGTTTTCGTTTTCAAGAAAGCTTATTTCTGTCTCTCTTTCCGATATAAGTTCTTTTGTTAACAAAGCTTTTTCTGCATTGAGGGCTGTTTTTAATTTTACAATTTCAGCTTTTTTAGCTTCAACCTGCTGTTTCCATTCTTGCGCTTTCTGTTCAAGTTGGTTTTGAGCTTCTATATAATCAGGTACATTTTGTAAAATGTATTCCATATCTATGTAGCCAATTTTTGTTGCTTTAGTTTGGGAATTAATTGTACTATTGACAAACAGCCCTATAAATAAAATTAAAAACTTTTTTTTCATTCCTGTTTATTTTATGAAAATATTTTTATCAAATGTAATTAAAATTGTTGTCCTATAATAAAATGCGTTTCCCAACCATTAGGCTGGTTTAATCCTGGTAAGGCATCAAATCCTTTTCCAAAATCTATTCCTAGCAATCCAAATGCAGGCATAAATACCCGAAGACCTACTCCTGCTGAGCGTTTTAACTGAAAAGGATTATACCCCTTAAAACTTTCATAGGCTGATCCAGCTTCCAAAAAAGCAAGCGCATAAATAGAAGCTGCCGACTTTAAGGTTATTGGATATCTCATTTCCATAGAGAACTTATTATAAACTGTTGCTCCAATTTGAGCCCTAAATTTATCTACAGGTGTTAACGCATTGTTAGGATATCCTCTTAACTGTATGGTTTCACGACCATCCATAGAAAAATTTTGCATGCCATCACCACCCAAATAAAATCTTTCGAAAGGTACAAGTCCGCGATCTTGATTGTAAGCTCCTAAGAAACCAAATTCAGATAATGTTCGGAGAACGAATTTACCATAAATTTTTGTATACCAATCGGCTTTGAATTTTATTTTATAATATTCTAGCCAATTAAATTTCTTTTGATCTACTTTAGATATATTTGTATCTGCGTTTAGATAATCATCATCGGCAATTTTAATCAAACCCGTAACATTATTAATCGTTGTAATTTTAGTAAAATTACCTGGTTCCAATGGTGTTCCATTAATTCCTGAGGTAGCTGAACCAGTATACGTGTTTTTATATTCTTTTTGATTTTTTAATCCCGCATAATCAATCCCATTAAATAATGAGTATGGTAAAGTAAACTTTCCAGACAAACTTACTTCAGAGCCATAGGTTGGAAATATTGGATTTACTCCTTTGCTATTTCTAGTCAATCCAATTGTATAGGCTAAGTTTCTAGAAACACCATCCCCAAAAGTAAATAACCCTGTGTTATAATTGTTTAAATCATAATGTTGGTAACTTAATGATTGGGATAAGACAAAGAAATCGTCCGGAACATTTAATCTCTTTGCTATACCAATGCTTAAAGTTAAAAGGTTAAAACTTTTAGATTTGTCAACATTTTGGTTTGTAGAACTCAAAAATTGGTTGCTATAGGATAATGAGGTGTTAAATTGAACTGGTTTTTTTCCTCCAAACCAAGGTTCAGAAAAAGAGGCGCTATAGGTTTTAAAAAACGTACTAGCTTGTAAACGTAAGGATACTTTTTGACCATCTCCCATGGGTAAAGGTTTGTAAGCTTCTTTTTTAAATAAGTTTTTTATCGAAAAATTATTGAACGATAAGCCTAGGGTGCCTATAAATCCGCCACCACCATAACCACCTTGTAGCTCGATTTGGCTAGCGCCTTTCTCAGTTAGCGGATATTCAATATCTACTGTTCCTGCAGAAGCATCTACATTTTTAAATTTTGGTTCAATCGCTTCAGGATCAAAATATCCTAATTGACCTATTTCACGAATCGTTCTAATGAGTAATTCTTTGTTATATTTTTCTCCAGGTTTTGTTTTTAATTCCCTGTAAATAACGTGGTCATTTGTTTTGTCATTTCCAGTAACTGTAATTTTGTTGAAGTAAGCAATTGGGCCTTCGGTAATTCTTATTTCAAAATCGATTGTGTCATTTGCTGTTTTAACTTCTACGGCGTTTATGTTTGAAAAAAGGTAGCCGTTATTTTGATATAAGTTAGTAATATCATCACCGTCAGGTTTTGATTTGTCAGCAATTCTTTTTTCTAAAAGAACTCCATTGTAGGTATCTCCTTTATTGATGCCAATCATACTAGTAAGTCCAGCGTCAGGATAAACCGTATTGCCCAAAAACTTGATATTCCCAAAATAATACTTATTACCTTCTTCTACATTAACTTTAACTGACAAAGCATTTTTTTCTTTACTATAGGTAACAGTATCCGAAACAATCCTTGCGTCTCTATATCCTTTTTCTTTATAGGATGCAATTATGGATTCTAAATCAGATTTGAATTTATCTTTGATAAATTTCGAAGCTTTCAATACTCGAATTGGATTTTTTTGTTTGGTATCTTTCATCGCCTTTCGCAAGGTTTTGTCGGCTATTTTTGTGTTGCCTTCAAAATTAATTTCATCAATTTTCACTTTTTCACCTAAATCAACCTTAACTAACATGTTGACCAAGTTTACGGCAGAAGTATCAATAACGGTATTAATAGCAACTTTAGTGTTAAAATAACCGCTTTTTTTGTATTTATTTTCGATGTAATTTTTAGTAGTTGTAATTAGGTTTTCATTAACTACTTTTCCTTGATTTAATCCTGTGTCTTTGATTAAATCTTCGGTTTTATTTTTCTTAATTCCTGTAAATTTTACTTGATTTAGTTTTGGTAACTCTTCGAGATGTAATTCAAGGTAAATGCTGTCATTTTGTATTTTATTTACATAAAATGATATTTCATCAAAAAGACCAAGTTTGCCTAATTTTTTTATTGCATTACTTAGTTCTTCGCCAGGAACTGTAACTTCTTGACCTTTTTCTAATCCTGCAAAGGTCACTACGGTTTGACTATTGAAACTTAATTTACCAACTAATGCTACATCGGCTAGGATGTACTTTTTTCCTTGATTCAAAGGGATGTTTTCTTGTGCTTTAACTTGTTGAAAACTTCCAAATAGTAATAAAGTAAGTAATAGGCTTAAATTCTTATGAAACACTAAAAAATTATTTAATTTGTTCGCTTGTTTTTCCAAATCTACGTTCTCTTTTTTGATAACTAATGATAGCCTCATATAAATCTTGTTCTTTAAAGTCAGGCCACAATACATCAGTAAAATATAATTCCGCATAAGCAATTTGCCACAACAAAAAATTACTTATTCTATGCTCTCCACTTGTTCTTATTAATAAATCTACATCAGGTAAATTTCGCGTGTAAAGATGCTCATTTATAATTGAATCGTCAATACTGTCTATTGAAATTATATTATTTTTAACTTTATCGCTAATGTTTTTTATTGCAAATACAATTTCTTCTCTTGACCCATAACTTAAAGCTAAGGTTAGTGTCATTCTAGTATTTTTTTTTGTGGCTTCAATTACATCTTGTAATTCTTTTTGAGCAGTTTTTGGCAATTGTTCTAAATTTCCAATAGCATTTAATTTTATATTGTTGTCCTGTAAAGTTTTAAGTTCTTTTTTTAAAGAATTCACTAATAACTTCATCAAAGTTTCTATTTCTAGTTTTGGTCGGTTCCAATTTTCAGTAGAGAAAGCATATAGAGTAAGGAATTCAATTCCTAATTTAGCACAGGTTTCAATGGTTGTTTTTACTGATTTGGTTCCGTTTTCATGACCAATAGCCCGAATAAAACCTTGTTTTTTTGCCCACCGACCATTGCCGTCCATAATTATGGACAAATGCTTGGGTAAATTTGTAGTGTCAATTTTTTTTAATAAATCCATTTTATTCCTTACAATAACAAGGTGTTTCTCCAAAGGTGTACGTAAGTGTTAGCCCTGAAAATAGATACACATCTTTATTATTTAAATTACCAAATCTAAGCGTTTTATAATCTTCATTTTCAGGATTGCTCCCGTCAATATTATCTGTAAAAGTAAATCTTGCTGCAACTTCTATACCTAGTATAAAATAAGGGGTTATATTTGATTTTATTCCTAAATTTAGTGGTATCGAAAATGAATTTTTACTTTTATCGATTTGTGTTTCATCCAATAAAACATACATTTCATCATACTTAAAATAACTAATTCCTGAAAACAAATAGGGAGTTATTTTTCTTTCTGATTTATGTAAATCAAAATCAAAAAAATTAAATTCAAGGCCTAAAGATACTTCTTTTATGCTGTTATCAAAATTATATCCTCTTTGATATCTACTTATTTCTTTCGAAACTAAATCATTTGCTTTTAGATTTGTTTGTGTATAAGAAAAGCGATAAGAATGTCTAGGGCTTTTATTCCATTTATAAAGTATTCCAAAGGCAGGTTTGTTTGGATATAAATAATCAGTAAGACCTACATCGCCAACAAAATTACTACCACCACCAAAAACGCCTAATTCATGAATTTGAGCATTTACTGCAAAAATCGAAAATAAAAATAAAAGATTGAAAATTTTATACATTCTTAAATTAAAATTGCTTGCAAATATAATAATTATCGGCTCTTTACAATGCTCAAGCGTTTAATTGTGGATATTTTAATTTACACAACTATAGGAGTATTGTCCAGCTTTAGTTTTACCTAAACGAGAAAAATAGGGATATTAGTATAGTGTTAATTTATAAGGGGTTTTAATTTCTTCGGTCTTCTCCCCAAAATAGTTTTGTTCGAAGTGTTTTCAAAAAAGTTTCTTCTGGTATTTCAACCATATTAATTTGAAAAGGGGTTTTTTTAATAATTAAAATTGTTTCATTTTGAACTGAAGTTATTCGAGAATCTAATGAAACTAAATAATTTTCTTCTCTACCAGAAACTTTTAGTCTTATTTCGGTATCATCAGGTATAACCAATGGACGGGCATTTAAATTATGGGGCGCTATGGGCGTAACTACAAAACTACTCACGTTAGGAGTTAATATTGGTCCACCACAACTCATCGAATATCCAGTAGAGCCTGTAGGTGTAGCAATAATTAAACCATCGGCCCAATAAGAATTTAAATATTCATTATTAAGATAGGTTTCTATTGTAATCATCGAAGTGGTGTCTTTTCGACTTACAGAAACTTCATTCATTGCAAAATTAATTTCTTCAATTGCATCGTTAGAAGGAGTGCAAGAAAGGCTTAAAAGAGTTCTTTTTGAAATAGTATATTTTTTTTCAATTATAAATTGCATGAATTCTGAAATATTTTCTTTTTGAACAGTTGCTAAAAACCCCAATCTACCAGCGTTAATTCCTAAAATAGGCACTCCAGAATTACGAACTAATGCCGCTGCTCTTAATATTGTGCCGTCGCCACCAATACTAATAAGCATATCAAAACTACTATCTAATTCAGTATGAGAGGTGAAAGTTTTATATTCTTTTTGAATTATTTTTTTTTCATGTAATATTTTCAAAAAATCATCTTCAATAATCATCTCAACATTATTGCTATTAAAAAAAACAAAAATATCTTTAATAATAGGTTCTGTACTATTTAGATAGTATTTTCCGTAGATGGCTACTTTCATTTTTTAAATGTTAAGGTATTTGTCTAAATAATCAGAACGTTCTTTTAAGGTGTTGATGTAATTATCTTCAAAATGTTCTGTTATAATTTCATAATTATATCTTCTGAAAGTTTGGATAATCTCATTTATGGGACCTAAACTTATTTTTAAAGTAATTTGTACATGTATAGTATCTGACTCTGAAATGAATAAACCCAAAAGCTTACCATTATTACTTTCTACAATTTGAGAAATTTGACTTAAAGAAAAATCAGACAATGTTTTTTTAATGATAACAATGGTGCCTGACTCCTTTAAAAATGTTGTTTCATGAAAGAAATTCAGAATATCATTTATTTCATAATAGCCAATATATTTATTATCCTGATCTAAAACTGGAACAATATTAGCGTTGTTTTTTGCAAAAACTTCTAAAACATCCAACCAAATCATAGAATTTCGAACAAAAAAACCTTCTAATGAATACCTATAATCGAAAACTAGTTTTGAGCTATCAAAACTTTCTATTTCATTGGTTACTATATTGCCAATAAAAACTTCATTCTCTACTATTGGGAAATGAGAAAAAGAAGATTCGTTAAGAAAGTCTAAAACATCCATAATAGTTTCTTGGGTGTCTAAAGCCTTGTAATCATTGGTAATATAGTTTGTAATATCGGTCATAAATTATTCTAATATATTTAATGCAAAATAATCAAAATTATACAATAACGACTAGTTTTACTTTGTATTTTTGCATCTCTAAAATTCAATTAAAATCCTCAAAAAGCATTTCAATGACAAAGTTAAGTGTAAATATTAACAAAATAGCTACTTTACGTAATGCTCGTGGCGGAAATGTGCCAAATTTATTGAAAGTAGCAGCGGATATTCAAAAATTCGGAGGACAGGGAATTACAATACATCCTCGTCCAGACGAACGCCATATTCGATATCAAGATGCACGTGATTTGAAATCGATAGTTTATACCGAGTATAATATCGAAGGAAATCCGCTAGAAAAGTCGTTTATAGATTTAGTTTTAGAAACAAAACCAACACAGGTAACTTTAGTTCCTGATGCAAATGATAATTTAACCTCAAATGCGGGTTGGAACACCATAAAAAACAAAATTTTTCTAACTGAAATTGTTCAGGAATTTCAACGAAACGGAATAAGAACTTCCATTTTTGTCGATCCTGTTTTAGAAATGATTGAAGGGGCTAAAATAATTGGAACCGAAAGAATAGAACTTTACACGGAAGCTTTTGCGCACGAATATAGTTTGGGAAACAAAAACGGAATCGATTCTTACGTCAAATCCGCAATTTTGGCTAATGAGTTAGATTTAGGAATTAATGCAGGACATGATTTGAGTTTGGACAACATTCAGTTTTTTAAGCAAAATATTCCTGGATTGTTGGAGGTGTCTA
>NZ_JBJXDQ010000090.1:0-4367 GCF_046155325.1 Flavobacterium sp. | reverse complement strand
GAGACAGTAAAAGTGATATTGGTGCAGAAGAATTTGGAGGTGTTAAACCAACACGCCATCCTTTGACTCCCAATGAAGTGGGACCAAATTGGATGTTAAAAAAATAAAAAATTAGAAGACTAAGTTGGTCTTAATTGCTAAAAGATGAGAAGCATACGATGTGATAAAAGATTGTTTTTGGTGTTGATGTGTTTGGTTGCTGGAATTGCATTTTCACAACCAAAGAAAGCGAATACTAAAAAACCCAATGTAATTGTCATTCTTACCGATGATATGGGTTTTTCGGATATTGGTTGTTTTGGATCCGAAATAAAAACACCCAACATTGATAAGTTGGCCACCAATGGAATCAGCTTTACCCATTTTTATAATACGGCACGTTGCAGTCCTTCCCGAGCATCCTTGATGACGGGTTTGTATCCGCATCAAGCTGGTATGGGATTTCTTTCTAATTATAATTATGATGAAGCAGGCTATGTTGATGATTTGAGTAAAAAGGCGGTGACCATAGCTGAAGTTTTCAAGCAAGCAGGATATGCAACTTATATGTCAGGTAAATGGCATTTGAACAAAGAAAAATCGATTCCTAATGATCGATCTAACTGGCCTTTACAAAGAGGATTTGATCGGTTTTTTGGTATGTTAATAGGTTCAGGAAGCTTTTACGATCCGGGAACCCTTATGAGTGATAATACTTTTATTGCACCGGGTAAAGATTTTTATTTGACTCATGCGATTACCAATAATGTGGTAAGGTTTATCGATGAAAATCCAAAAGAAAAACCATTTTTCTTTTACATTGCCTATACAGCAGCTCATTGGCCGTTGCAGGCTCCTGAAAATGAAGTTCAAAAATACAAAGGTGTTTATGATAAAGGCTGGGACGAAACTAGAAAACTACGTTTTGAGAAACTAAAAAAACTGGGGATAATAAGCAAAAAAGCCGTTTTGACAGCACGTGGAGTTGACATTCCAGAATGGAAAAATGAACCTATGAAGGATTGGCAAGTACGCCGAATGGAAGTGTATGCAGCAATGGTCGATATTATGGATCAAGGTATTGGAAAAATCATTTCAACATTAGAAAAAAATGGAGAATTAGAAAATACAGTGATTTTTTATATGCACGATAACGGTGGTTGTGCCGAAACTTTAAATTCTAACGAAGCTGAAATTCCACTTACCGACGAACAGAAAAAAGGAAAACCTTTTGCCAAAGATTCTATATTTCTAGGTAAAATTCCAACCTATACTCGAGATGGAGAATTCATCAGGAGCGGGAAAGGAATTATGCCAGGACCCGCCAACACTTGGACAGCCTACGGCGAAGAATGGGCTAACGTAAGTAGTACACCTTTCCGTTTATATAAACATTTTGTACACGAAGGCGGAATTGCTAGTCCACTAATCATACATTGGCCAGAAGGCATTAAAGCCAAAGGCAAATTACGAACACAACCCGGACATCTTATCGATATAATGGCGACTTGTGTTGAAATTGCAGGACTCCAATATCCTACCAATTTCAATGGAAACGCTATTTATCCCCTTGAAGGAAAGAGTTTAGTTCCAGCATTTACCAATAAATCCATAAATCGAGAATTTATTTTTTGGGAGCACGAAGGCAATAGAGCCATCCGAATGGGGAACTGGAAACTAGTATCCAAAACACAAAAACAGAAAAAATTCACTCCAGCCGATGAAAACAGCTGGGAACTGTACGATATGGAAGAAGATCCATCAGAAAGTATTAACCTTGCTTTTAAATATCCAGATAAGGTAAAAACAATGGCTGCACTATGGGAAAAAGAAGCTAGGAGAACAATGGCAAAACCGTGGCCTTGGGGTTCAAATTAATAATTACAACTAAACCACTATGGACTGGAAGTCCATAGATTTGTTTTGGCAGACTAAAAGTCCGCTAGGTTAGACACAAATTAATCAGTGAAATTTTGCCACAGATTCACGGATTTTTTAAATCATTTCTAATCTGTGAATCTGTGTCCAAAAAAAAATTTTTTTAGAAGCTCAAGCAGATGCACTGAAAGTGCATAGTTTTAAACTCTATTGGAGACCAATAAATTAACGCACAAATTGCAAATTAAAGCAGAATACATAATTATAAAATGACGCATAAAACCAAATACATCGCATTACTTTTTACGCTAGTAAGTCTAAACAGTGTTTTAGCCCAAGAAGTAAAGGTTTCTTCTAATAATTTTCCAAAGACTTTGGTTCTAAAAGGCGAAGCATTAGAACGAAATTACCAATTGATTTCGGTCAATGATTTCGAGAAAACCAAAGCGTTAAAAACATTGTTGGCTAAAGCAGATAAGATACTTAAGGAAGGTAAGTTATATTCAGTAATGAACAAAAAGCAACTGCCTCCTAGCGGTGATAAACACGATTATATGAGTACAGGCCCTTATTGGTGGCCGGATCCAACTAAGCCCGACGGATTACCTTATATACGCAAAGATGGTTTGCGTAATCCAACTTATTATGACATTAGTGATACTAGGGAAATTGACAGGATGAGAGATGATACAGAATCATTGGCATTGGCCTACTATTTTACCAAGGAAGATAAATACGCAAAATTTGCTTCAAAATTAATACAAACCTGGTTTTTGGATGCGGCAACGCTTCAAAATCCAAATCTTAATTTCGGACAGGGTATACCTGGAATAAATACCGGTAGAGGCATTGGTATCATTGAAACAAGGGGATTATTTCGGGTAATAGATGCCGCTATATTGCTGCAAGAATCTGAAAGTTGGTCTAAAGAAGATCATCAGACGCTTCAAAAATGGTTTTCGGATTATTTAGTTTGGCTCACTCAAAGTCCGATAGGAAAAGACGAAGCCATCGAGCACAACAATCACGGGACTCATTACAGTGTTCAAGTTATTGACTACGCACTTTTTACAGGACAGCCTGAAATTGTTGCATCAGAAATTGAAGTTTTTAAAAACCGAATGGAAAGCCAAATCAAAGCTGACGGCAGCCAACCCTTTGAATTAGAAAGAACAAAATCATGGGACTATGTAAACATGAATTTAGATGGCTATTTCTTAGTGGCTCAATTGGCCGAAAATAGTGCTATTAATCTTTGGCAATATGAAACAAAGCAAGGAATAACTATGAGAAAATGTCTCGATTGGATGGTTCCTTACTTAAAGAATGAAAAAAAATGGGATTTTGAGCAAATAAAAACCGTTGGTTACGGAGAAACTATTCGCCTCTTGAAAATTGCTTCCCAAAAATATTCGAATCCAGCCTATGATGCATTGGCGAAAGCTATCGATATTAAAACGTATCAATCTGAATTGAATCAACTGACTTTTTAAAAACATAACTAATTAAATACAATACGATGAAAAAAGCACACTATTTGATAATTCTGGCACTGTTTACTGCCATTTCTGGAGGATATTCCCAGAATAAAAAAGCTAAAGCTAGTAGCTCTAAACCCAATATTATTTTCATTCTTGCCGATGATTTAGGCATTGGTGATGTAAGCTGTTATGGCTCGGACAACAACAAAACCCCAATAATTGACAAGTTGGCTAAAAGCGGAATGCAATTCAATAAAGCGTATACCGCGCCATTATGTGGGCCTTCAAGATCCAGAATTTTAACTGGTCGCTATGCGTTTA
This sequence comes from Flavobacterium sp., assembly GCF_046155325.1. GTDB lineage: Bacteria > Bacteroidota > Bacteroidia > Flavobacteriales > Flavobacteriaceae > Flavobacterium. Next base: position 708 of record NZ_JBJXDQ010000090.1, on the reverse strand, counting down.
GAACAGGAGCCGTAAACCAAGACAAGGTGGGAGAAATAAAACCTGAAAATGAAGTAATGATTCCAACAGTATTGAAATCGGCGGGATATACCAGCGCTATGGTTGGAAAATGGAGTCAGATGGGGTTGACACCAAAGGATTTTGGATTTGATGATTATATCACTTTCCAAGGAAGTGGTGTTTTTTGGAGCAAAGAAAAAAAGAAAGCGGCAACTTATACCGAAAATGGGGAGGAAAAAACCTTGAATGAAAATGTGTACATGCCCGATTTAATGCACGATCATCTGGTGAAATTCCTAGATGATAATAAAAAGAAACCTTTCTTTTTGTATTATTCGATGGTGCATGTTCATGCACTGATCCAACGTACACCGGACAGTAAACCGGGTAGCGATTTGTATGCTGACAATACCGCTTATATGGATAAGCTGGTAGGAAAATTATTGTCAACTCTTGACGATAAGAAATTAAGAGAAAACACCCTTATCGTTTTTATGGGCGATAATGGAACCGCTAGCATCTATGCAGAAAGAGGAAGCATTGGTGGTAAAGCGCTGTCAGGTAAAAAAGGATCGATGCTCGAATGTGGTAGTTTAGTACCAACAATTGCCAGCTGGCCAGCAGTTATTAAAGCTGGACAAGTCAATACTGATTTGATCGATTCGAGTGATCTTTTGCCTACTTTTGCTGAGGTTACAGGAGCTCCAT
>NZ_JBJXDQ010000089.1:0-31882 GCF_046155325.1 Flavobacterium sp. | reverse complement strand
AATTTTAAAATCCGCAATAATCCGTGTTTTCGCTTTTGCGAATCCGTTTTATCAGCGTACAATTTTTAACAAACAAAATGAGAAAACAATATATAAACGGAGAATGGTGTGACGCAATGGATGGCGCAACTTGGGATTTACAAAGTCCTGCTACCGAAGAAATTTTGGATAAAGTTCCTTATGGAAATGCAGCCGATTGCAAAAAAGCGATTGCTGCAGCCGATGCTTCTTTCAAAACTTGGAAAAACACCACACCTTATTTCAGAGCAGAGTATCTGAAAAAAGCAGCCAATTATATGCGTGCTAATGTTGAGGCTTTCGCCAAAGAAACGTCTCTGGAAACAGGGAAACCAATGTTGGAATCTCGAGGAGAATGGCAGGTTTCAGCCAATCTTTTTGAATGGTTTGCCGAAGAAGGAAAACGCAGTTATGGACGGGTCATACCATCTAGTAGAATCGATAAGCGTTCCATGGTGATTTACCAACCGTTGGGTGTAGTTGGGGTTATTACGGCTTGGAATTTTCCAGCTTATAATCCTGCAAGAGCAGTTGCAGCTGCTTTGGCGGCTGGTTGTAGCGTGGTAATGCGCGGTTCTGAGTTTACGCCTTTGTCCAGTTTTAATATGGCTTTAGCTTTGCATGAAGCTGGAATCCCAAAAGGAGTTTTCAATCTAATTAATACAGAACCCGTTTCGACAGGAACGGAAATGATTGAAAATCCATTGTTGAAAAAAATAAGCTTTACAGGAAGTACGCGTGTTGGAAAAATCCTGATGGATGGCGCCTCTAAAACAGCAACAAAATTATCACTTGAATTAGGTGGAAATGCTCCAGTTATTATTGAAAAAGATGTTGATGTTAAGGTCATTGCACATCAAGCACTAGTTGCCAAATTAAGAAATTGTGGACAGGTTTGTGTCGCTCCGCAACGTTTTTATGTACACTCTTCTATTTTTTTTAAGTTTATTTCGATTGTAAAAGAAGATATTTCTAAACTAGAAACGGGAATTAATGGCGGTGCTATTGATTTTGTAGGGCCGTTAATTAATAAAACACAGCAAAAGCACACTTTGTCGCTGCTTGATAAAGCAAAATCGGAAGGAGCAATTCTTCATATTGGTGGAGAAGCGTCGGAAAAGGGATTTTTTGTTCATCCGGCTCTGATAGAAGCAAGACAAAAACAGTCTTTCATAAAAACAGAGGTTTTTGGACCTTTGATGATTGTGATTCCTTTCGATACCAAAGAACAGGTTTTAGAATGGGCGAATGATACCGAATATGGATTGGCGGCTTATGTATTTACAAATCATATAAAAACGGCTAATTTCTATGCTGAAAATCTGGAATTTGGAATGGTAGGAATCAACGAATGGGCTGCTCACGGGACTGAATTGCCTTTTGTAGGGATAAAAAGCAGCGGAATTGGTCACGAATCTGGTTCCGAGGGATTGAAAGAATATTTGGAAATGAAATTAATTAGTTACGGAGGAATGTAAGCCCCCTAGCCCCCGAAGGGGGAAAAGTAGGTTACAAAAAATAAAATATATTATTAATTTAATTTCCCTCTTTGGGGGCTAGGGTTTATGAAAAAAGAAATTCTTGGTAAATACATTTTGCAAACTGCTACGCCAGAATATGCAAAGCAAGAAGCGGAACTTCAAAAGATTGTTTTTCCGACTTTGTCAGACGAAGAATTAATGACCGAAGCACAATATAAACGGCATATTGAGATTTTTCCAGAAGGTCAAATGATTGTTTTAGACGGAGATAGAGTTATTGCGGCTACAACAACTTTGATGCAAAATCATCATAAAGAACCCCATACTTTTTTGGAAATTTCAGATAATTTATGGTTGGGAACGCACGACCCAAAAGCAGATTGGCTTTACGGCTTAGATGTTTCGGTTCATCCTGATTATCAAGGAAAAGGAATAGGTAGAGAAATCTATAATGCACGTCAAGAAGTGGCAAAACAAATGGGAACAAAAGGACAAATGACTGCTGGAATGCCTATTGGATTTGATAAAGTGAAAGATAAAATGACCATCGCCGAATATTGTGATAAATTAATAAAAGGCGAAATTATTGATCCAACGGTTACAGCTCAAACTAAATGTGGGTTTATTTTGGTAGAACCATTGTTCGATTATTTAGACGATCCACGCAGCGGAAATTGCTCAGTTTTGATGTATTGGCCATTGGATTCCAATACTAAATTAAGTGAAAATAAGTAGTTAATTAATCGTGATCGGCTACTGCTCCATTGATGACGAAAGGGAGTAGCTGTTTTTAAACTAAATTCATAAATATTTTAAATTTTTTAAATGATATTTCAATCCATCAATCCATTTTCTAAAGAACTTATCGGTGAACATGAGGTGTTGACTAATGCCCAATTGAATCAAAAACTAGAATTGGCTGAAAGTGCTTATAAGAATTGGCGGAATACGTCTTTTCAGGAACGAGCTGATAAAATGAAAAAGCTAGCTAATATTCTAAGAGAAAAAAAACAGGAATTAGGGCTGTTAATCACTTGTGAAATGGGCAAAATTTTGCCAGAAGGAATAGCAGAAGTAGAGAAATGTGCTTCGAATTGTGATTTCTATGCAGAAAATGCTGAGAAAATATTGAAAGATGTTTATTATGATACGCCATTTAAAAGCATGTCGGTTTACGATCCATCGGGTGCTGTTTTCGCTATTATGCCTTGGAATTATCCTTTTTGGCAAGTATTGCGATATGCAGCTCCAGCAATTATGGCGGGAAATGTTTCGGTTTTAAAACATGCGCCAAATGTTATTGGCTGTGCCAAAGCTATCGAAAATGCTTTTTTAGAAGCGGGTTTCCCAGAAGGTGTTTTCCAACAAATAAATATTGATATTCCTCAAGTTGAAAGCGTCATTGCTTCTGATATTGTTTCGGGAATTACTTTGACGGGAAGCGAAATGGCGGGTTCGTCTGTAGCTGCATTAGCTGGAAAGTATATAAAAAAATCAGTTATGGAATTGGGAGGGTCGGACGCTTTTATTGTATTAAATGATGCCGATTTAGAGAAAGCTGCTACCGTTGCAACGCAATCACGAATGCTCAATGCGGGTCAGGCATGTATTTGTGCTAAACGTTTTATAGTTACCGAAAATATAGCCGACGAATTTTCAGGTCTTTTTGCGCAAAAAATAAGGGACTTAAAACAAGGAAATCCATTGCAGGCTGGAATAAATATGGGGCCTTTGGCTCGATTGGATTTAGCCGAGAACCTTAATAGACAGTTAGATAAATCGCTGAAGCAAGGGGCTAAATTAGTAGTTGGAGGAGAACGGGATGGGTATAATTTCCAACCCACATTGATAGATTTTGTAGATTCGAATAATGTAGCTTTTCAAGAAGAAACCTTTGGGCCTTTGGCTACAATTATTAGAGCCAAAGATGAAAATGATGCCGTTTCAATTGCCAATAATCATCGATACGGCTTGGCCTCGGCAATTTGGACAGAAGACAGAGAAAAGGCCTATAAATTGGCACGAAAAATTGAATCCGGTAACGTTTTTGTCAATTCCTTGGTTCGTTCTGATTCTCGAATTCCCTTTGGAGGAATAAAAAAATCAGGTTACGGAAGAGAATTGTCCGAAATTGGAATTAAAGAATTTATGAATATGAAATCATTGATAATAGAATAATACATAATAATAATGAAATATAAATCAAAACCAATTTAATAACTAAAACCAATTTAAAAATGAAAAAAGTAACAATTATTTTAGCCTTATTACTGTCAAGTACAGTAACATTTGCACAAGACGCAGTCAAAGACACAACTGCGGTTGAAGAAGAATCTGTAACAGGAACTTGGGATTTAAATTTAGATTTAGCATCCCGCTATGTTTGGAGGGGGCAATGTTGGGGGGGCAATTATCCAGTTGCTCAACTTTATGGAGCGTATAATCTAAGCGAGAAGTGGTCTTTAGGATTATGGACTACACACAACTTTAAAAAAGAATATTATGATGTTGATGGTGGTTATAAAGGTTACCAAGAAATCGATTTTATTGTAAATTATGCAGTAAATGATTTTTTAACTATTTCTGCTCAACAGTATTTTTGGCCATCAACCGATAAACAAGAAGGAGTTTCAAATAAATTTTTTAATTGGGGTAATGATGGTTCAAATACGTTAGATTTATTATTTATGTTTGATTTTACTGAACGTGGAGTGCCATTATGGTTTACTTCGAGTACTTTTATAGCGGGTAGTGATTATAGATTTAAGGATGAGTTTGATGAAAAAGGCAAACAAAATTATACAACTTACATGGAAGTAGGGTACAATTTTGAAGCGCCATTTGGAATCAATTTCGCGCCAGTAGCAGGTGTGGTTTTGAATAATAAAGCGCAATATTACTACGCTGGAGATTATGATAAACCTTCTTTTGTTAATTTGGGATGTAAAATTTCAAAAGAGATTAAGTTGTCTGAAAATGTAGTAATGCCAATTTGGTTAAACTATACTTATAATGCTGCCGATGCTAGAGAAAATTTACAACCATTAGGACATCAGTTTTTAGTTGCTGGGGCTACTTTTTCTTTTAGTAAATAAAACAGTAGAGTACGTTTAATAAAAGATTAATTTTAAAAAAAAGTCGCCAATTTTGGCGACTTTTTTATGGCTATTCTTTTTCAAAACTATAAAATGAAAATAGATAAGTTATGAGAACTACATTTTTTTTGTTTTTTATTAATAAAAAGCAACTTCACCATTAGTAATATTGTGCATTCCTCCAACAATCCCGATTTCACTTTTTTGAATCATAAACAATTTGGGTTTTAACAAACGATTGCACTCTAGCAATTAATGTAGCTATAATAGCAGTTACTATTACGATAATAATAACTAAAAGTTTATACTAAAAATAGTTTTCTAATACGGATACTTTCGCATTAAAAGAAAAACACCAATGTGTGCCGAAAGTGATCCATTAAAATGGCGCTCGAAGTTGTTGGACCTTCCATAGCTCTTTTTAACCAAGAAGAAAGATGTATTGGAGCAAATAAGCTTGATTTTATATATTGAAAAGCCCCTTTTGGGGCTTTTTTTTAAATTTTGTCAAGTCATCACATGCGATTATTTATGTAGTAGGATGTTTTTTAGTATTTTGAGATGTGTCTAGCCTTGAAATTGTGTTACAGTATTAATAAACAACAAAATTAATAATCTTTTTACCGGTATAATTGTCTTCAGAATCACTGTAAAAACGAAAAATTAATTTTTGGGTTGAATACTGATAGTATCTTAGTGTCAAAGAAGTTGTAGATGTTCCTTTTATAGTTGGTAGTCCTAACTTACTAACAATCATGTCCATTGTGGTAGAACTGTTGTTTATTTTCCAGCTATTCCCAATTTCATAAGGATAATTAGTGTAATTGGTTTGTACATTGGAACTATTTGTGTAAATAAAATTGGAGCTTAATATACTAATTGATTCAACTACTGAACTGCTTTTTATAATTGTTAAGTTAAGTCCTTTTGAACCGTAATTCCAATATTCTAAGGTTCCTGTTGAAGAGTCTAATTTTTTATCAGGCTCTCCCAAAAGAGCTAATACTTTAGCAGATCCATCGTAATTAACTTTAATTCCTTCAACAGTAGTATAGTCTTTAACTCCGTGTTCATAAAAATTTAATGTTATATACTTAAATTCTTTGTTTGCGTTGTTAGTTAATTCCACATAGATATATGCTGTTGTGGCTACAGTTGATTTTATTTCGTACGAAGTAGATGTTGCTTTTGTTATAGAAATCGCAGGATTGGTCGATGTAACTGAAATAGTAGTATACCCTGTTCCATCAATGCTTAATACTATGGGGTCTTCTGTAAAAACAAATTCTTTATTAGCTTTTAGACTTGTAAATAAAATTGTGGGATCTTTATTATCTGACGAACAAGAAATGGAAAGCAGGATTACTAAGCATAATGGTAGAAAAGTAAAATAAATTTTGTTGGATAATTTTTTGATCATAATATAATTTTTTGTAAGTTTTGTTTTCAAAAATAGGACAATTAATTCTACAAAATACTAATTTTCTTATTTATATAAATAATTTAAATACTGTTGCTTATCAATCTTAAATAAATAAATACTTAGTATAAAGTTTATATTTTGCAAAATAAATTTTCATTAGAATTTTGCACGGTTTTTTTATGCTTTTTAGTGATGTAGGTAAAATTTTTTCTCCAGACATAATTTTAGTTGTTTTGAATGTTTATCAAATAGATGTTACTTTTTTTTTATGAATAAAGTTGGATTTATTTTTTTTTGATAAATTTTTTTACTTTTTTTATGTAAATCATTGATTTTTAATTTATTTAGTTTATTTTTTTTCTATTTACACTTAATAGGTTTCTATTGAAAAAAAGTTCTTCTTTCGATTTAAAATATAAAGCCTATATTTGTTTAATAAATTACTTTAAATGATAAACAATACTGGAGATGTAAAAAGTGTTTTTAGTATAAAAGATCTCGAGAACCTTTCAGGCATCAAGGCACATACCATCCGAATTTGGGAAAAAAGATACAACGTTTTGGAACCCATGCGTTCAGATACTAACATAAGAGTGTATAATTTGGTTAATTTACAAAAATTGCTAAACATCACATTGCTTCATGATTTCGGATACAAAATTTCAAAAATAGCTACTTATCCTGAAGACGACATTCCTCGTTTAGTACGAGAAATTATCACCGTAAAGAGTACTAAAAATCATGCTATTAGTGCCTTTAAAATGGCTATGATGAATTTTGATCAAGAATTATTTTTCTCAACTTACTACCAATTACTTTCAGAAAAATCATTTAAAGAAGTTTTTTATGAAGTCTTTATACCTTTAATGACAGAGATGGGTTTTTTATGGCAATCGCATACGATATCACCAGCCCATGAGCATTTTATTAGTTATTTGATAAAGCAAAAATTACTTATAAATACTGAGAAACTTCAAGTTTTAAGGCCTATTAAAACCGATAAAGTTTTTGTACTTTCGTTACCTATGAATGAAATGCATGAGTTGGGACTTATGTATTTAAATTATGAAACACTATTGCATGGTTACAAAACTATTTACCTAGGAGAAAGTGTACCAATTGAAAGTTTAACCGATTTGAAAAGTCATTTTGAATCCATTGTTTTTGTCTCTTATCTCACGGTACAACCCGATAAAGACTCTATTAATGAGTATGTTGCTGAAATGATTCGCCAATTGCATGGAGAAAAAATTGAACTTTGGTATATAGGTAGAATGGTTGAATTTATAAATATTAAAAATTTTGGAAACAGTATTAAAACATTTAATTCTATTCCCGAATTAGTAAATGAAATTCAATAAATTCCTTTAAACATTTATTATATTTACTAAACAAATGAAAAAAATAACTATTATCGGCTCTGGATTTTCGGCTTTGGCAGCTTCCTGCTATTTAGCCAAAAGCGGATTTGAGGTAACAATTCTTGAAAAAAACACTACTGTAGGTGGAAGAGCTAGACAATTAATTAAAGATGGTTTTACTTTTGATATTGGTCCTACTTGGTATTGGATGCCAGATGTGTTCGAAAAATTCTTCGCTGATTTTGAAAAAAAACCATCAGACTATTATACACTAGAAAAATTAAATCCAGCCTATGAGGTTTATTTTGATTCTTTAAATTCTATTAAAATTCCCGACAATCAAACGGATATTCTATCTATTTTCGAAAATGAAGAAAAAGGGAGTGCTAAGCATTTAAATCAATTTTTAGAAGAAGCAAAATTTAATTATGATGTGGCTATCAAAGATTTAGTTTATCGACCGGGAGTTTCATTCACAGAATTGATAACCCCCGTAACCATCAAAAAAGTAAATCAGTTTTTTACTAGTATTAGAACCAAGGTTAGAAAAAAAATTAAGAGTCACAAATTACGACAAATCATGGAATTTCCTGTTTTGTTTCTGGGCGCAAAACCATCTGATACGCCTTCTTTTTATAGTTTTATGAATTATGCTGATTTTGGATTAGGGACTTGGCACCCAAAAGGAGGTATGTATGAAGTTATTAAAGCGATGGTAACACTAGCTGTTGAATTAGGTGTTACAATTGAAACCAATCAAAATGTCGAGAAAATTAACGTTGAAAGTGGGGTTGTAAAAAGCGTTGTGTCAAATGGAATTTCAATAGAATCTGATATTGTTTTAAGTGGTGCCGATTACCATCATACCGAAACCTTGCTGGAAAAAAAATACAGAGGATATTCTGAGAAATATTGGGACAGTAAAGTATTTGCGCCTTCATCTTTATTGTTTTATGTAGGTTTTAATAAAAAAATCGAAAATGTTTCACATCATACTTTGTTTTTTGATACTGATTTTGATGTGCACGCCAAAGACATTTATGATAACCCAAAATGGCCTGAAAAACCCCTTTTTTATGCCAGTTTTCCAAGTAAAACAGATTCGTCAGTTGCTCCAGAAAGTACAGAAGCTGGTATATTTTTAATTCCTATTGCTCCCGGAATTGAAGACACCCCTGAAATTAGAGAAAAATATTTCGAAAATATTATCAAAAGATTTGAGCTTTTGACCAACCAAGAAGTTTCAGAGAATGTTATCTTCAAAGAAAGTTATTGTGTCAATGATTTTGTTAATGATTATAATTCATACAAAGGGAATGCCTACGGTTTAGCTAATATCTTAACGCAAACCGCTTTTTTAAGACCTAAAATAGTAAGTAAAAAAGTCGAAAATCTATATTTTACTGGGCAATTGACAGTGCCGGGACCAGGAGTTCCACCCTCGTTGATTTCGGGAAAAATAGTTTCGGACTTAATTAATAAAAAATTTCCAAATCAGTAATATGAAGCAATTGTTTGATGAGGTTTCATTTAAATGCAGTAAATTAGTAACAAAGAGTTACAGTACTTCATTTTCATTGGCAGTAAAAATGCTCTCACCTAGTATTCGTGATGCAATATATAGTATTTATGGCTTTGTTCGTTTTGCAGATGAAATTGTAGATTCGTTTCATGATTTTGATAAAGAACTTTTGATAATGGATTTCGAAAAAGAATATTATAAATCTTTCAATTCTGGAATAAGCCTTAATCCAATTTTAAACTCGTTTCAACAAACGGTTAAGAAATATAGTATTACCGACGATTTAGTTCAGGCTTTTTTAAAGAGTATGAAATTAGATTTGGTTAAAAAAGGATATGAAAACAAAGAAGAATATGAGGATTACATATACGGTTCCGCCGATGTAGTAGGATTAATGTGTCTCAAAGTATTTGTAAATGGAAATAATGATTTTTATGAATTACTAAAACCAGAAGCAATGCGATTGGGTTCTGCTTTTCAAAAAGTGAATTTTTTGAGAGACTTAAAAGACGATAATTTAATTCTAAATCGGAATTATTTTCCAGGATTTGATTTGAATTCGTTTGACGAAAATTCTAAATCAAGCATTATTGATGAAATTGAAGATGATTTTAGTGCTGCTTACCAAGGAATAGTAAAATTACCCAGTAATGCAAAATTTGGCGTTTATACTGCTTATGTTTATTATAAACAACTTTTAAAGAAATTAGAAGCTACTCCTTTTAACAAAATTGGGGTTGTAAGAATTCGAATATCAAATTTCACTAAATTTGTATTGTTAATTAAGTCGTTTGTAACGTATAAGCTTAAATTAATTTAAAATATTTATTATCAAATTAAATACATAATGCAATTCTTTTTTATATTTCTAGGTACTTTTTTACTAATGGAATGTATCACTTGGTGTACTCATAAATTTGTTATGCATGGGTTTTTGTGGTATTTACATGCAGATCATCATCAGCCTAAATATGCCCATATTTTCGAAAGAAATGATTTGTTTTTTGTAATTTTCGCTATTCCGAGTATTTTACTTATTTATTTTGGAGTAGAAGTCGGATTAAACTATAAGTTTTTTATTGGTTTAGGAATTATGATCTACGGGCTATGCTATTTTATTGTGCATGACATCATTATTCATCAGCGTTTAAAGTTGTTTAAAAACACGAAAAATAAATATTTGATTGCTCTTAGAAAAGGTCACAAAGTGCATCACAAACATTTAGGTAAGGAGGAAGGTGAATGTTTTGGTATGTTGTTTGTTCCTTTTAAATATTTTAAAATTTAATATGTCGCTCTACCTGTTATTGAATATTGCTTCTTTATTAATCCCGTTACTTTACAGTTTCGAGAGTAGAATGAAATATATAAAAAGAGGGAAAGCTGTTTTTTCGGCAATTAGTATTACTGCTATTTTCTTTATTATCTGGGATATTGTATTCACCAAAATAGGTGTTTGGAGTTTCAATCCTAGATACCATTCTGGAATAGAATTTTTTGAATTACCTATAGAAGAATGGCTGTTTTTTATTTGCATTCCCTATTCTAGTATTTTTATCCACTTTGCCTTTCATTATTTTTATCCAAAGGTTTCTTTGTCGGACAAAATAGTGAGAAAGATTTATTTCTTGTTAATGATTGTTTTGTTGCCAACAATAGCTTTTCATTATGACAAATGGTATACTGTAGTAAATTATAGTTTTTTGGTGTTGGTTTTGACCTATACGGTTTTTAAAGGCCCCAATGTCTTGAACACTTTTTTCATTACTTTTCTAATCATATTAGTTCCATTTGCCTTGGTCAACGGTATACTTACAGGCAGTTTTATTGACGAACCTGTAGTTTCTTATAATAACGCCGAAAACTTAGGAATTAGATTGGGGACAATACCAATAGAGGATATTGGCTATGCTTTCACAATGATACTAATGAGTTTGGTATTGATAGCAAAAATTGAAAAGAATTAGCCACAGATTGAACGGATTTACGCCGATTTTAAAATATATATATTCGTGATGCGTCGTGAATTTTTTGAGAGTCGTCGTTTACTTACAATTGTAATCTGTAAAATATCTTTAAACCTGATTGTCGGCAGAAAGGTCTTTAAAAAAAATAGTTCACATACGAAAATCCTAAAAAATGATAAAAAATGAAAGTTTATAAAAAAGAAACTATACAAATTGTGAATGCGAGTATTGAAGAATGTTGGGCATTTTTTTCAAGTCCCAAAAATTTGCAGAAAATCACTCCCGAAGGGATGGGTTTCCAAATAACGGATTATGATAATAAACCTATGTATGCTGGACAGATAATTCAGTATAAAGTATCACCACTTTTAGGTTTAAAATTAAGTTGGATGACTGTCATTACTGTTGTTGAAAAAAACAGTCACTTTATAGATGAGCAACGCTTTGGACCTTATGCTTTGTGGCACCACAAGCATTTTTTTGAAGCTACAGAAAATGGAACGAAAATGACAGATTTAGTGCATTATGCACTGCCGTTGGGTTTTCTAGGTAGAATTATGAATTTTCTTGTTGTAAATAATAAGCTGAAAGAGATTTTTGATTATCGTTGTGTCAAAGTGGATGAAATATTTAATGCTAAATAATGAACAAGAAAGAAATATCAATATTTTGGTTTCGAAGGGATTTAAGGCTTGATGATAATGTTGGACTTTTTAATGCATTGAATTCTAAATTTCCAGTTATTTCAGTATTTATTTTCGATGAAGAAATTTTAGAAAAGTTACCAAAAAATGATGCTAGAGTAGGTTTTATTTATGATTCTCTTTCTGATATAAACTGTAAGTTACAAGAAATAGGAAGTTCACTTTTGATAAAAAAAGGAAAAACCAAAGACGTTTGGCAAGAGCTTCTTCAAGAATTTGATATTAAAAAAGTATTCTTCAATAAGGATTATGAACCTTATGCAATACAAAGAGATTTGACTATTTGTGAATTATTAGCTCAAAATAAAACCGATCATTTTTCTTTTAAAGATCAAGTAATTTTTGAAGAAAAAGAAATTACAAAAGCCGATGGATTGCCTTACACCGTTTATACGCCTTATAAAAATAAGTGGTTAGAGAAATACAAAACAATAGCTCCAATTCCTGAATATACTTCAACGGACAAGTTTTCTAATTTTAAAAAAATCAACTTCACTTTCCCAACTTTAGGCCAAATAGGTTTTGTAGAAAGTGTCATAAAAGTGATTCCCCATAATTTAAAAAACATTGCTAACTATCACGAAACTAGAGATTTTCCCGCCATAGACAGCACTTCGTATCTTTCGCCACATTTACGATTTGGCACTGTAAGTATTCGTAAATTAGTGAATTGGGCAGTTCATAAAAACGATGTTTTTTTGAGTGAATTGATTTGGAGAGAGTTTTTTATGCAAATTTTATTTAGCTTTCCTAAAGTAGTGACTCATAATTTCAAATCGGCTTACGATGGAATTCAATGGCGCAATAACGAAGAAGACTTTCAACGCTGGTGTTCTGGAACTACTGGTTATCCAATGGTTGATGCTGGAATGCGTCAACTTAATGAAACTGGTTATATGCACAATCGTGTGCGAATGGTTGTTGCTAGTTTTCTTTGCAAACATTTATTAATTCAATGGCAATGGGGTGAAGCCTATTTTGCTGAAAAATTACTAGATTTTGAATTGTCTGCTAATGTAGGTAATTGGCAATGGGCTGCTGGTACAGGTTGTGATGCAGCGCCATATTTTAGGGTTTTTAATCCCGAAATACAGCTCAAAAAATTTGACGAAAAAGGCATTTACATTCGAAAGTGGATCTCAGAATTCGATTTAGGATATGGAAAACCTATGGTTGAGCATGCTTTTGCAAGAGATCGAGCGATTGCTACCTATAAAACGGGTATTCTGAAGTAATTACCGAACTAATCTTTTCAACATACCATTAAAAATAAAACTATGAAATGGTAAAATACTATACCAATATACTTTACCCCAAACCCCTTTGGGTCTGAATGTTGCGGCTTGGTACAAAATGTTATTGATGATTTTAAATTCGAGCCATGCTTCGCCAGGTAATTTCATTTCGGCATATAAAACTAATTTTCCTTCCTCTTTGTTAGCATACAAAACTCGCCAAAAATCAAGGGCATCGCCCGGATGAATATTATGTTTGTTAGTTCTACCTCTTCTAGAACCTACACCACCCAATAAATGGTCAATAAAGCCACGTAAATCCCATAACCAATCCGCATGATACCATCCTGTTTCTCCACCAATAGACCAAATTCTTTCAATGGTATTTTCTTTGTTTTTTATTTCTTTTTTTCGTCGGTCAATAAAACATCCTTTTTTTGGAACCTTTAAAAACCCTGAAATATTGGTATTAAATCGTCCACTGACTAATGAATCTTTCCAACTCGAGATTACTTTATCTTCCTTTATTTTTATTAAAGCCCTCGTTAAAGCTTCTTCGTAGGACATTGGTTTAACGCCTAACAACTCATTGATTTCATTGTCTTTGCATATTACTTCAACTTTCATACTACTGACTAATGCCGATGCTAATTTGTATGAAGTCGAGGTTACAAAATACAACCAATAGGATGATAATTTTGGGGTCATTATAGGAACTGTAAAAATCCATCTTTTTAAATTTTTTGCTTTTGCAAAACCTAAAAGCATTTTCTTATACGTAATGACATCAGGCCCCCCAATATCAAAGTTTTTATTGTATAGAAATGGATTTTTGAGAGATTTTAATAAAAAATCTAAAACATCGCTTATAGCAATGGGTTGACATTTGGTATTCAGCCATTTTGGGGTAATCATAATAGGAAGTTTGTTGACCAAATCCCGAATAATTTCGAATGAAGCACTACCAGAGCCAACAATAATACCAGCCCTCAAAGTGGTTGTAGCAAATTTGCCAGTATTTAAAATATCTTCAACTTTTTTTCTGGAAGTTAAATGTTTTGACAACGAACTGTCATTTACAATACCACTCAAATAGATGACTTGTTTTGCTGCGGTTTGATTTATTCTACTAACAAAGTTTTCTGCCGAAATGGACTCCAATTCATCATAATTAGTGTCTGCACCTGACATAGAATGTATCAAATAGTAGGCAACTTCTATATCAGTTGGAATTGCTTCTATGGTTTCAGGTTCCAGAAAATCAACCTCTACTAAAGATACGTTTTTTCGCAGTTCTATCGGGCAATAAAACCTGTTTTTATCTCTTACACAACAAATTACTTCGTGACCTTGAGCTACTAAAATAGGCAAGAGTCGTTTACCGATATATCCTGTTGCGCCTGTTAAGAGAATTTTCATGATCTTACTTTATAAAATAAATAATTTTAACTCAATTTATTCGAAACAAGGCTAATAAATTCTTTTCTAGTTTTGTCTTTTTCAAATGCTCCTGTAAATGATGAAGTTGTAGTCACTGAATTTTGTTTTTGAATTCCACGCATTTGCATGCACATGTGTTGCGCTTCGATAACAACTGCTACTCCAAGTGGATTTAATGCTTCTTGAATGCAATCTTTAATTTGATCAGTTAGTCTTTCTTGCACTTGCATTCTTCGTGCAAAAGCATCTACAATTCTAGGTATTTTACTCAATCCTACAATTTTACCATTTGGGATATATGCCACATGTGCTTTACCAAAAAAAGGTAACATATGGTGCTCACACATCGAATAAATTTCAATGTCTTTAACAACAATCATTTGTTTGTGGTCTTCTGAAAATAACGCTGATTTCATTATTTCTAATGGATTTAATCCATAACCATGGGTCAAGAATTGCATGGATTTAGCCACTCTTTCTGGTGTTTTTTCCAGACCTTCTCTATAAATATCTTCTCCTAAATTTTCTATAATTATTCTATAATTATCTGCTAATATATCTGTTACTTCATCATCATATTGTTCGATTCTTTCGTAACTTCTATTCTCTTTTATCATCTTTTTATTTAAATTTTATTATATTTTAAATGTTACTATACCATAATCCATTTCAAATACTTGTCCCGAGATAGATTTTGCTTGTTCCGAAATAAGGTAATTTGCCATACTTGCCACTTCTTCTGGTTTTAAATAATTTTTCATAGGATGGCGTTCTGCCATATTTTCTTTCATTCTGTCGTTTCGCAAAATTCCCGCTGCAAGCGTAGTTTCGGTAATTGTAGGAGCGATGGCGTTAATACGAACTACCGAAGCTAATTCAGCTCCGAGCGATTTCACCAAACCTTCAATTCCTGCTTTTGCTGTTGCAATACTAGCGTGAAATGGCATTCCTAATTTTGCCGCCACAGTACTAAACAAAATGATTGAAGGATTATTTCCTTTTTTTAAAACAGGCAAATATTTTTGAATAGCTTTCACAGCACCGATAACATTAATTTCAAAATCATTTCTAAAATCATCAATATTCAAACTGCCAATAGGTTTAAGGTTAATTGAACCTGGACAATATATTAATGTGTCAATATTTTCGATATCAGGAAGTGAATCCTGTAAGATATCAATGGTATAATGTTGCAAATTCGCGTGCGTAATGTTAGGCGTATTTCTACTCAAATTGTAGACTCTGTTGTTTTCTAATTGTTGCAATAAAATCGCACTTCCAATGCCTTTGCTGCCACCAACGATTACTATATTTTTCATTTGATGTTATTTTTTATCTCTTCGCTATTTTGTTATTGTTGATTTGTCTTTGCATCGAACATTTAAATCGTCCTTCTCGAAAATCTCTCAACTTTTCATGCTTTGTTTTTCGACCTTGTACTCTTGCTCTCCACATTCTAAAGCTAGAAGCTTTCATTTCTATCCGCATCAATTTGATAACTTCTTGTTCTTTCAAGCCGAATTGTAACAAAATAGAATCGAAAGTGGTTCGATCTTCCCAAGCCATTTCAATAATTCTGTCCTTTTCAATATCTGAGAGCTCTTTATTCACTACTAATATTTTAGATATTCATTTACAATTATTTTTGCTTTAAGATCAAACATCAAATTATATAAACCAAAAAAGGTTCTGTTGATGTAGATAAAGTGTTTTGAACCTCTATTTCCATTCATTTTTCTTAGGTTAGTGTCGTTTGCAAAGCGTTCGCCCAGTTTGGCAATATTTTCAAAAAACACTTCGTCAGAAAAGTCGAAATTTTTGGATTGAAACGGTTTAGTGAAAAGCGATAATAAATCGTAAAACATTTCAGTGAAATAGTCTACTTCTTCAGTAGTATCATCTATTCTAAGGATTTCTAATTCAAATAGTTTTTCTTTAAAAAGTTGTTTGTTATCTATAATTTCTTTTTTAATTAACTCAAAATAGGGGATGTAGAATACATTTGGAATTTGTTTCATACAACCAAAATCTAATGCTACCAGTTGGTTTTCTGAGTTTACTAAAAAATTTCCAGGATGTGGATCAGCATGTACTTTTCTTAAAACATGAATTTGGTACATGTAAAAATCCCATAATGCTTGACCAATTTTGTTAGATACTTCTTGGTTGGTCTCATTTTTAGTATACTCAGAAAGATGAATTCCAGTCATCCAATCCATGGTAATAATCTTGTCCGAAGAGTATTTAGGATAATATTTGGGAAAAATTAAGTTCTCAATATTTTTACAAGCTTCAGCTACTTCTTGACTTTGTTTAATTTCTAACAAATAGTTGGTTTCTTCAATCAATTTGTCTTCGACCTCTTTGAAATATTTGTCCGAATCTTTTCCCTGAAGGTTAAACATTCTGATAGCGATTGGTTTAACCAAAGCTAAATCTGAAGATATGCTATCTGCAACTCCAGGGTATTGAATTTTTACGGCTAGTTTCTTTTTGTCTTTTATTGCTAAATGTACTTGTCCAATACTAGCAGCATTAACAGAAAAGGCATCAAACTCGTCAAATATTTCATAAGGAGTTTTGCCAAAATTTGCTTTAAAAGTTTTTAAAACCAAGGGTGCAGAAAGTGGTGGAACTGAGAATTGTGATAAGGAGAATTTCTCTACATAAGCTTGAGGTAAAAAACTTTTGTCCATGCTCAACATTTGCGCAACTTTCAATGCGCTTCCTTTTAAGCTTTTTAATCCGTCATAAATATCTTCGGCGTTGTCTTCATTTAATTTATCACGAGTCATTGTTGGATTAACCATTTTTTCACCGTAATATTTTAAATAATTCACGCCAACTTTTGCGCCAGTTTGCACCAGTTTGCTTGCTCTTTCAATTTTTGAAGTAGGAATATAGTCTATTGTTTTCATTATTTGGTGTATATTTTTTCTTTGAAAATAAATTTTCCAAAATCTATTAAGCTGTCTAAGGGCGCAATATTCATTAACTCGAAAGTTGCTTTAACTGATTTTTCGATATAGATATCTGTTTTTTCAAAGCGAGCAGATTCATCATCAAGCCAGAATTTAAGGGTCAACAAAAACTGTATCCAAGCTGTTTCTTTAATCGTTTTTTCTTGAAAATTTTGAAATCTTTCATTTTGAGTTCTGACTTCATCAGTAATTATTTCAGCAATAAAGTTTTTGAATCCAACTTTAACATTTGAAAGGAATATTAAGTTTTTAAGTTGGTTTTGATGTTCTTTTAAACTCATTACAACATAACTTCTATTTGCTGATAGCAATTCAAAAAAAGTAAAATAGAAACTTAATATTTTGCTTTTCATATCATAAGTCTCATAGTTTTTATCTTTTTGAATCATTGCTATAGTTTTTTCAAGAAAAATTTTAAAAACTTCTTTCTCTATACTTTCTATTGTGCCAAAAAAGGCATAGAACTCTGATTCGTCAAAACCATTTGTTTTAGCAAAAAGATAAACAGATTTTGGCTTATCTTGATGTTCTAATCTATAATTCATATACATAGAAACTATTATGTCTCTTGTTATGATTGATTTCTTTGTAGCCATTTATGTTTATTTTACAATTAGAGTATAAAGATACATCATTTTGTTTAATAAATATAAATAAAAGTTAAACAAAATATTTTTTTATAGTATAATTAGGTCTATTTTTTATATCAGGAATATTTTATATTTGATGTTTTTTATATTTATGAGGACATTAAAAAAAATAGCCCTTGAAATGAATCAAAGGCTTTAGTATTATTAGTTATAATTATATTGTTTGGGTATACAGTTTTTTTTAAAATTTATTTTTTTGAAGACTCGCGCTCCATTACTTTAGCTAAGTGAGGTTGCTTCTCGTTCATTATTTTTGTCACTGTGCGATGCATCCAAATCAGACAAACCAATGAAAATAAAAGAATAAATATCCAAGAGCTAGACCAAATTCCTGTTGAGGTAAGTAGGTAGCCAAAGATTATAGGTCCAAAAAAACCACCTAATCCTCCAATCATTCCAACCATTCCGCCTACAATACCTACTTCTGTTGGAAAATATTCAGGAATATGTTTGTATACGGCTGCCTTACCAATTCCCCATGAAATACCTATTAGGATGACTAAAATGAGATACACCCACATATTGGCATCAAAATGAATTGCAGTAATCCCTTTAGCCAGTAATTCCTTTTTCTTTACTACTTGATTTTCTTTCACAACGACTTCCTGCCAAGAGTTTTTAGTTGGAAAAATTGAATTTTCGATTGTTTTTTCTATTTTCTTATTTAAAGAAATATCTTTACTGTCTATAGTTACATTAGTGTCAGAAACCCTAGTAATTGTTCCTTTTTTTGTTGCCAAAACTCCTGGTCCGGTTGTGGTAATATCCATTTTAGGAATCATTAATAATGCACTAAGAATAACAGAAGAGCTTAATACCCAATACATTACTTTTCTTGCTCCAAATTTATCGGATAAGTACCCACCAAAAGCGCGAATTACTCCCGATGGTAAACTAAACATCGTTGCAAACATTCCCCCCATCACAAGACTTGTTTGATAAACAGACATAAAATTAGGCAATAACCACTGGGAGTAAGCCACAAAACATCCAAACACCAAGAAGTAGTATGCGCCAAAGCGCCAAACACGAACACTCTTTAAGGACCCTAACATTTGATATACTGTTTTATTGTGATTTTCTATTTTTTTATTTTTTGCAAAAATCAAAAACAATAATCCAATGATTAAAAGGGTAATGCCATAAATTACAGGTAAAATTTTCCATCCGTTTTGCGGGTCTTCAATAGAAAAATGATTGAGTAAAGAAGGAGCCACGAAAGTAGTAATGGCAGCTCCCGCATTTCCCATTCCGAAAATTCCTAAAGCTCTACCTTGCCATTCTTTCGGATACCAAATTGAGGTATAACCAATCCCTACTGCAAAACTAGTTCCGACCATGCCAAAAAAGAAACTTAAAATCGCAAATATAATAAAGCTATCTGCTAAAGCTAACAAAAATAAAGGAATAGAGCAGAGGAGTAATAATGTAGAAAACACGTATTTACCTCCGTATTTATCGGTTAAAATTCCTATTGGCAAACGCATAATCGAACCTGTTAATATGGGGATTCCTAAAAGCCAACCCACCTGTATAACGGTCCAATTAAATATTCCGTTATCAACCAAAAAAGTCACTAAAACACCATTTAATGTCCAACAGGCAAAACATACTGTAAAGGCTAGGGTATTAAGCAATAAAATTTGGTGTGATTGTTTTAAAGAGTTGTTATTTTCCATGATAAATGTTTTTATAATGACAAAATTAACAACAAAAATCAATTGAAAACCTGCGTTTTAGCAGTTTTGAAATAAAAAATACGTATTTATACTTATTTTTCATAAGTATTTGATTTTAAATAGTTTGATTTTACGTATCTTGGGATAACACTACAATAAGGAGAATTCCGTAGCTTTATTAGATAATTCCATAAGGTTTTTCACTTTTAATTTTTTCATTAAATTAAAGCGATGTACCTCTGCTGTTCTTTTGCTGATATCTAAGGTATCTGCAATTTCTTTATTGCCTTTGCCGGCTAATAAAAGAGTGAGAATTTCTTTCTCTCTTTTAGTGATAAGGAGTTCTTCATCAATTACTTTTTTGGATTCAAAAATAGCATTATTTGGATTGCTAAGTTGACTAATTAATATTGAGGATATATCACCACTAAAATATTTGCCACCATTGGCAACGGTATGGAGAGCCTTAAGAAATTCTTCTTTGCTAGAACCTTTTAATAAATATCCGTCAGCACCAGCTTTAATTGATTTTAATACATATTCTTCAGATTCATGCATAGAAAGCATTACGATTTTAAGTAATTTTCCTTCACCTCTTAGTTTTTCAACAACCTCAATACCAGTTAATTTTGGCATACGAATATCTAAAATTAATAAATCAGGGTTTAAATCGTTGACAACTTTCAAAGCATCTTGCCCGTCAACAGCTTCGCCTACAACTTCTATGTTGAATTCGTTCTCTAGTAAAAATTTGATGCCATCTCTAACAAATACATGATCATCCGCTAGCACAACTCGAATAGTATTACTCATAATAGTATACTTAATTTTAGATTCATCTATTACGTAAATAGACCTAATAGTAATGCTAATATACGTAATTTTAATTTAGATTATCAAACTTCAATCCTATAATATTTTTGAATTGAAGTTTATTCATTTTATTCAATAGGAATATTAAATGTAATTCGAGTTCCTTCATCAGGAATAGAATTTATAAAAACACGACCATTAATATACTGTATTCTTTCTTTCATAAAAAGTAATCCCATTCCAGATTCGCTATTCCTTTTTTTCTCAGCTTTGTCAATATCAAAGCCTTTTCCATTGTCGTCTATGGTAATGCTTAAAAGCTTATCGCTGTGAGATAATTGTACTATAATATGAGTAGAATTAGCATATTTAATTGCGTTATTAATTGCTTCTTGTGTTAGTCGGTAAATGTTGACTTCTATTAAAGAATCTAAACGAAAATTAAAATCAGTTTTATTGTAAAAAAGTACATTTTTTCCAGTTAATTTTGATAACTCAAGTGCCAGTTTTCCTAAAGCAGATACAATTCCGTGGTCACTTAATTCCGGAGGCATCAAATTAAATGTTGCTGTACGAACTCCTTTTATGATGTCTAAAGCCAGTATTTTTAAATATTCTATCTTTTGAGCCGATTTTTCTTTGTCTTCTAAATTAATGCTTTCAAGGCTAAATTTTAATCCAGTAAGCATTTGACCAATGCCATCATGAATTTCTTTTGCTATTCGGTTTTGTTCGTTTTCTTGATTTTCTACAATTTTGCTAGAAATCACTTTTTGTTGATTTATTTTATCATCGATATTTTCAATATTCAAGCGTTCTACCTCTTTTTCAGCATTTTTTCGCTCAGTGATATCGAAACAGATGATTAACAATTCAGATTCATCTTTTTTGATAGTAACAGGTACCATAGATAAGTCTAGCCAAATTGAATTTCCGTTTCTACCCGTGATGTTAAGCTCTCCATGCCAGCCCATACGTTGCTTTTCAATAAAAATACGCTCTATTACTATTTGTTCTTTTTCAATGGGAGTTAATGCGTGAGAAAATATTTTATCATTAAGGAATGGGTTGTATTGTAGTAGTTTTGAAAATTTTTCACCCATATGAATCATGCTTCCATCTGGAGCTACTCGACAATAGAGCAGGGTGTTTTCCATAGCATAATTCAACGATTTCAACTCTTTGACGGAGTTTTCTTTTATCTCGCTAATTATTTCGGTGTCACGTGCTAATTTTAATGCTTTCTTTTCTGATGATAAAAGCGAAGCAAAAAGCATTTCTACTTTTTTGTTTGTTGGTCTAAAAATGAATAGAAATTCTAATAATAAAACTAATAAAGTGAATATTAAAATGGCATATTCTGTTTCACTTTGAAATCGTACTTTTTGGAGTGCTTCTTTATCATACTGCCCAACAATTTTATCCATTTTATCCAGAAAAATAGCTGAATTGACTAAAATAGTATGAACCAATTCTTGATTTTCATCGTCGTTGATATTCATTTGTTTATTATTCAAAAATTGAGTAGCAATTTTTAAAATGGTATTAAAATTAGGATTGATTGACTTGTATAAATTTGAAATTTCTTTGCTTTTTTCTTTTGGAAAACCAAGACTGTCGTTTCCGTTTTCTAAAGCGTATTGGTTAGATTTCCAAAGGTCAATGATCTTGTTAATTTTATTAATTTGTGGAGTGTTATCTTCAGTTTTGGTCACGAAATTTAATATCAAAATTTCTTTTGTTAATTTCTGACTTAGAAATCTTTGTTTTCCAGAAGAATTGATTATTCTAGAATCACTCAATTGACTATTTAGATTGTATTGAATGATTAATTGACTTAGCAAAACTGTTAATGCAATGGTCAATAATGCAAAAATATATAGTCTTCTAAGATTTTTAAAGGAAACTTTTTCAACATATGGGTTGTCATTGTTTTCCATAGCTATTTTGAATTATAAACCAAGTGATTCTTTAATTAATTCAAGATTTTCATAGCTATATTTTATTTTCAAGGCTTCAGTATGTCCATTTTCAGACATTTTATTCCAAGTTTTTAGAATAATATTTTTAAGCTTTTCTTTGTCGTGTTTTTGAACAAAAGGATTTAAATAATATTCTAAAAAAACTAAACAAATCACATCTTCAAGAAGTTGGGTTTCGGCGTCTTTTTTGAGCAGTTTTTTTTCTATTAAAAAAGAAACCCTAGCAATAAATGGTTCAGAATAGCCTGCTTTTTCTAAAATTGATGCGGTAGTTTTTGCGTGAAATTTTTTTAAATCTTCTCGCCATTTTAAGTATCCAACACGATCCATAGGGTAGGACTCTCGTGTGATTTTCCAGCGGCAAATATGTTGCGCTTTTGCAGCAATTTGTATCTCTTGAGAAGCATTTGGCTCAAAATTCAAGAGTCTTTCAAACATTCTATTAGAGTATAATAATTCCTTAGAATAACTTTGTGATTGGAATGTTTCTTGGTTTGGATCTTGTGCGTTTTCGGCATCTATCCAAGCCATTGCTTTATGGAAAGGTGTTGTTGTCATTTAAAAAGAATATTTTCAAATATACATAATTATTCTAAAAAGCCAATGAATACTTCATTACCCTCAACTTTTACGGGATAGGTTGCTATTTTTAAATCATCGCCACTCAAATTTGAACCATCTATCAATGAAAAAGTTTTTTTATGAAGTGGACAGGCTATTTTAGGAATGTCATCCATAGAACCAATCATTCCCCTTGACAATACCATTTCCATTTTGTGAGGGCATAAGTTTTGGCACGCATACCATTCATTTCTACGGTCAAATTGAATTACTGCTATTTGCTTGTTTTTGTATTTGATGCAACCTCCACCATTACTAGGGAAATCAGATGTTTTTCCGGCATTGTACCAAACTTTTACTTCTTCTAAGTTTACAGTTTCGTATTGATTTAATATTTCTTCCATAGATTGTATATTGTAAAGACTCAAGTAAATTATTGTAGCTTTTGTTTTATTTTCAGAACAGATTTATCAATTGTTTTCTGAATTGAAGTTTGTAAATTCTTATAGTCTCCTTCACCTTTCCAACTGCCCTTTATTTTTGTATTTGTTTCAAATCGTTTTTGTTGTAGAAGGGAATTATCTTTTAAGTCAATAATTTGAGTATCAATTAAGGTATGCCCTTTTTTTGTAGCTAAAAGCACTCCTGAATAGATTAGTAACAAACCATAATTATGAACTTTAATAAACAATATTTCATCAACATTGTATTTTCCCTTCATGAATCTAAAATCTAATTCTGGATATTCAATTTCTAAATTAGGTGCTTCAAATTTTGTTAAACTAGCATCATTGAAATTTTCTGATATTATTTCAAATGATTTATTTTTACTTGAAAGTGTATTTGATATTTCTTTTTTTAAAGACTCCTTAAAATTGAAGTTTGATTTTATTTCTGATAGTCCAATATGAAATTTATTATCAGATTCTGTTATTATTCTGGTTATCCCGTTTGTTTGCGCTCTGATTACCGATGGATCATTATTCATTTGTATAATAACACCAACTTTTGTTCCTTTATAAAATTCTTGACTAATTGGCACAGTAGTTATACAACCTGTAACTGAAAAAAGCACTATAAAAGCTAAAACTAATTTTAAATTTTTCATGGTTATCTATTTTGATTAAAAATCAAACTTAAACTTTTTTACCAAGATCTCGGCATTTTTTGTTCTCTTATTGGTGTGTATTCTAATGTATCGTCTCTGTCATCCGAATTAGTGAAGTGATTAAAACGTTTCATCAATTCAGGATTTTCAATTACTTGTTTCCATTCACATTCAAATGTATCTACTAAGGCTTGCATTTCTTCTTCCAATGTTTTAACAATGCCTAAACTATCATTAATAATTACCTCTTTAAGATATTCTAAACCGCCATCTAATTTTTCTAACCAAGTTGCCGTTCTTACTAATGGTCCAGCAGTTCGTATATAAAACATTAAAAAGCGATCCATGTATTTGAGAACAGTTTCTTTATCTATTTGCTCGGCTAATAAAACTGCATGTTTAGGATTAGCTCCACCATTACCGCAGATGTATAAATTCCAACCCCCTTCAACAGCAATTACGCCAAAATCTTTTCCTCTAGCTTCGGCACATTCTCGAATACAAGCCGAAACACCCCCTTTTAATTTGTGAGGAGAACGAATCCCTTTGTAACGGTCTTCGAGTTCGATGGCAAACGTGGTACTGTCATCCATTCCGTAACGACACCAAGCGTTTCCAACGCAGCTTTTTACAGCTCTCAATGATTTTCCATAGGCATGCCCACTTTCGAAACCATTGTCGATAAGGGTTTTCCAAATCGAGGGCAAATCATTCAATTCTGCTCCAAATAAATCGACTCTTTGCGCCCCGGTTATTTTGGTGTACAAATTGTATTTTTGAGCCACTTGACCTACTACAATTAATTTCTCGGCTGTAACTTCGCCACCCGCCATTCTCGGCACAACAGAGTAGGTTCCGTTGCGCTGAATATTAGCCAAGAAACGATCATTTGAATCTTGTGCCGTGATGTGTTTGTTGGCGGTATCATTATAAATACTGGAGAAAATAGAGGATAAAACAGGTTTGCACACCTCGCAACCATCCCCTTTTCCAACAACACCTAATACTTCATTATGATTTGTGAATTTATTTATTTTTATAATGTCAAATAATTCTTGTCTGTTATACCCAAAATGCTCACAAATGACTTCTTTTACTTCTTTGCCTAATGATTTTTGGGTCGCTTTTACAATATCAACCACCATTGGTTTGCAACCACCACAACCTGTAGTGGCTTTGGTCAATTTAACCACATCTGTCAAGGTTTCGCAAGTTCCGTCAGTTATTGAACAACATAATGCTCCTTTTGTAATATTTTCGCAAGAACAAATCACCGCAGAATCAGGCAAATCATTTGCTCCCATCGTGGTAGACTCTCCACCTCTTGACCCTAATATTAAGTCTTCTGGGTTTTTAGGCAATGCCATGGCGTTACTATAAATTTGGAATAGCGTATTATAATCGCTTGAATCACCAACTAAAATTCCACCTAAAAGTGTTTTGCCATCTTTGGTAACATTGATTCTTTTATAAATGCCGCTGAATTTATTTTCATAAACAATGGCAGTAACTGAATGGTTTTCTATAAAAGGATCTCCAAAACTAGCTACTTCAACACCAATCAATTTGAGTTGGGTCGACATATCGATAGTTTCTCTCATGGTTTTGTCGCCGTTTAAGATTTGCTCTGCAGCGACATCGGCCATTTCGTAACCTGGAGCAACAAGACCATAAATCATACTGTTATAAAGTGCTACTTCTCCAATGGCATAAATATGATTGTCAGAGGTTTGCATTCTATTATTAACTACAATACCGCCGCGTTCACCCACTTCTAAACCAGCTACTCGTCCTAGTTCGTCACGAGGTTTTATTCCTGCAGATATAACAAGCATGTCAACTTTTAGCAATTCATCGTTGGCAAACATCATTCCTGTAATTGCCTTATCGCCATCAATATATTGAGTGGCTTTATTAAGGTGAATGCCTATATTGAGTTCTTCGATTTTGGCTTGCAACATATTACTTGCGGCTTGGTCTAGTTGTCTCGGCATCAATTTTGGCGCAAATTCCACAACATGTGCATTAAGACCCATTCCTAAAACTGCATTTGCTGCTTCAAGACCGAGTAGTCCACCACCTAAAACCGCAGCTTCTGTAGCGCCATTTTTTTTAATTTTTTTGGCATACGCCATCATGGCATCAAGATCTTCGATGGTTCTGTAAACAAAAACCCCTTCTTTATCCGATCCTTTAATTGGTGGTACAAAAGCAGACGAACCCGTCGCCAAAACTAAGTAGTCGTACGAAAGTGTATTGCCTAAATGAGTTGTGATGGTTTTATTTTCTTTATCCAAACCTACCACTAATTCTGAGGTGTTGAGTAAAATATTATTTTCTTCATACCATGATAAAGCACTCATAGATAAATCATCAGCAGACTTACCGCCAAAGTATTCACTTAAATGTACACGGTCATAAGCTCTTCTTGGTTCTTCTCCAAAAACTGTAATCTGATAGTTTTCATGTCCAGATTTTGAGATAAATTTTTCGCAAAATTTATATCCTACCATGCCGTTTCCGACAATTATAACTTTAATCATAATCCGTTAATTAAGTACTAAATCACAAATATAAGTATTTTTACTTAATTAAATACGTATTTTTATTTTTTTAAATAAAAAAATGTAACCTTGAAAGGGTGTTTTATTCTGAAGAATGGAATAAGAATATAATGCCATATGTTGTTGATGTGTAATAAATAAAAAAAAAGTACAGCTCTAAAATAATTTAAAATAGTTCGGATATAAATCAGAACTGATTTTACAACTCCCTCTTATTTTAAAGGCTGTTTTTAAATCACTAAAATTCGTAACAGTTACTTATTTGATAAAGAATTTCATCAGATGTTTTTGAAATTTCTTTAGTAATTAAAAAATGCTCATTTCTATATGTGAACGTTAGTATTGTTAGGTTACTGTTTAACTTGTTTGTTTATGAAGGTATGCTTAAAAAAACTGGACAATTTTATACCCTTTTACGGATTATTGAATACTAGTTGTGTATTATTTTTGTTAATAATTAGTTTACTTTAATTTAAACCTACAAAATCTATAAAAATGAACCACAATCAACCATCAAAAAGAATTTCTTCTTCGATGTCATTACTTTCGCTATTTACTCTAGCGATGACTCTATTAATTGCGGTTAACATAAATGCCTCTACGATAAATGTTAGTAGCGTTACTGCCTTGCAAACTGCAATAAATAATGCAAATGCTGGGGATGTTCTTATTCTTGCCAATGGCACGTATCTCAACAATACATTGTCAATCAGCAAGAGTAATATTACAGTGAAAGCAGCTACTTCTGGCGGCGTGTTCTTGAACGGAACTAACGATATAACCATATCTGGAAATTATATTGTATTTAGCGGCTTTCAATTTACGTCGGGTGATATTGGCGCAGGAACAGTTTTAAGAATAACTGGCAGTCATAATGTTGTAACGCAATTGAATTTTAGTGACTATTATGCTTCAAAATATATTCAAATTAATGACGGCACCCAATACAATGAAATTACATTTTGTAACTTAGAGAAAAAACCAGCTGCCGCAGCCATTGGGTGCACGATACAAATCTCTACTTCACCGACAGTTCCCGGGTATCACAAAATAAGATATTGTTCTTTTCAAAACTATTACGGAATAGGTGGAGATAATGGAAATGAACCTATACGAATAGGTTTAGGCGCGGAAAGAGCTAATGTATCCAGAACTATTGTAGAAAATTGTTATTTTAATAATACTGGGCTTGGAGACGGCGAGACCGTGTCTGTGAAATGTGGAGAAAACCTCATTCGCTTTTGTACGTTCACCAATCAGCAAAATGCCATGTTGGTTTTTAGAAATGGGGACAATAATGTTGCCTATGGTAATTTCTTTATCAATGCGGGAGGGATTAGAGTAAAAGAAGCTAGTAATATTTATTGCTATAATAATTATTTTTATAACTCGGGTATAGGCAGTACTGCCGATGCGGTGACCTTTACTTATGATAACACAACGTATCCTGTTGTGCTTAATAACGTAAACTTCATTCATAATACTTTTGTTGAATGTGGCAATATAGATTTAGGCGGAACCGGTGCTACCAATAATACTTGGGCAAATAATATTTTTAAAAAGAGTTCTGGTTCTATTTTCACCAATGCAAATGCGGGGACTACTTGGGCAGGAAATATCCGTAGTGGAACAACGGGAATTACTATAGCTACTGGAATGACTAATGTAGATCCACTTCTAACACTTAATTCAGAAGGGTTTTATGGATTGCCATCAAATAGTCCAGCTATTAACGCTGCCAGTTCAAGTTATCCTTCTATTTTAGACTTAGCGAATATTGATGATGACCCAACATTAATATCTGATATTAGCGGACAAGCAAGGGTTGGTGTTAAAGATGTAGGTGCTGATGAATATTCTACTGCAACTACCTCAAATCGTCCTTTAGCAGTCACTGATGCAGGCCCTAACTATTTAGGAGGACCTTCTATTGCAGTTTCTACCCAGCCAAGCGCAGCAAGTATATGTTCTGGAAGTAATACTACTTTTACGGCCTCATCAACATCAAGCTTGTCACCTACAACAGTACAGTGGCAAAGAAGCGCCAATAGCGGAACAACATGGACAAATATAACGGCCAACATAGATGCAGCTACAACTTACAGCGGTTTTACAACCGAAACCCTTGTTTTAACAGGATCTTCATCAACAATTAATAATTATCAATACAAGGCTGTTTTTACAAATACAATAGGAAGTGTTGATTCAAATGTAGTTGCTTTAACTGTAATTACCACGGCAGTTCCAACAGGCTTAGCGACAAAAACGATATGTGGAGCGGCAACGGTTGCTAGTTTAACTGGTTATACAGGAACTGCTTTGCAATGGTACTCAGCCTTAACAGGAGGAAGTGCTTTGGACACTACTACTGCCTTGACAACTGGAAATTATTATGTATCACAAACATTAAATGGATGTGAAAGTACCAGAAAGACAGTTGCAGTAACAGTTACTTCGCCAGCTCCAACGGCATCTTCATTGTTGTTATGTACCGGAAGTACGGTTTCGGATTTAACAGCTACAGGTACATCGTTAAAATGGTATGCTGCTGCTAGTGGCGGAAGTCAATTAGCCTCTAGTACTGTTTTATCAACAACTACTTATTATGTTTCCCAGACCGTAAGCACATGCGAAAGTTCTAGAACAGCTGTTTCTGTTGTTATTTATACTCCAGCTTCAATGCCTATTTTAAATGCAGATGGCCCTGGAAATACTTATGAATTAATCACTAGCGTTTTAGCACCTTGTCAAGGAGTCGCTGCGGTAGAAGCACCAGATATGATTGATGGAACTGTAATTGGAACCCACCCTGCATTTGGACGACACATCGCTGAAGTTATGGATGCTGATTTAGGCAAATATGTATTCGAATTTTATTCCCATCTAGCTGAAGATAATGATATTACCGGTGGATTAGATCGTCAGCGTGTTGAAATAAAAACCTATGGCGGATCAACAGATAATTTAAAAGGGACTTTAGGAGAAACAGTTACCTATAAATGGAGGTTTAAAGTGCCAACTGGTTTCCAACCTTCCAATAATTTCACACACATACATCAGATTAAAGCAGTAGATGGAGATGACAGCAGTCCTCTTTTTACCCTAACCCCTCGTTATGGAACCCCTAATACTTTACAACTTATTTATACGCAAGATGCAACTACTTCAACAGATACTAAAGCAGAAGTCAATCTATCTTTATTTGAAAACACATGGGTAGAAGCGGTAGAAACTATAAAAATTGGTACAGGAACAGCAGGTACTTATGCTATTACTATTAAAAAAGTAAGTGATGGAACAACGATACTTTCGTACAGTTCGAATGCTATTCAAACTATTAGGACTTCAGCTACAGATCCTGCGACTACCGGAAAAGTAGACAATAGTTTTATACGTCCTAAATGGGGAATTTACAGAAGTTTATTGGATTCGGGTAAATTAAGAGATGATTCTATGCGTTTCTCTGACATTAGTATTTCAGAAATTATACCTCCGACAGCAGTGCTTACCGCAAATACTGATGGAACAGTTTCGGTAAGTGGTATAGTTGTTATTGGAACTACAGTAACGGTACAATTCCCGGATAATACAATTGTATCCGCAGAAGCCGGAGCAGGAGGAGCTTATGGGCCTATTACATCAGG
The DNA here is from genome assembly GCF_046155325.1 of Flavobacterium sp. Classification (GTDB taxonomy): domain Bacteria; phylum Bacteroidota; class Bacteroidia; order Flavobacteriales; family Flavobacteriaceae; genus Flavobacterium. The sequence continues at coordinate 1,654 of NZ_JBJXDQ010000089.1, read as the reverse complement.
GGTGTTATTATCGAGTGGAAATGTTATTACAACTTACGTTTTAAACGGAAATACAAGTCCAGAAGCTATCGGGCAATTTACTGCTTTACCAGTGGTAAGTGACCAAACTTTTTGTATATCAGGAACAGTTGCTAATTTAACGGCAACTGGAAATTTAGTAAAATGGTATGCTGTGGCATCAGGTGGAAGTGTATTAGCTACATCCACAGCATTAGCAAGTGGAACCTACTATGTTACACAAACTGTTAATGGCTTAGAAAGTGCAAGAAAATCAGTATTAGTAACTATCAATAACACCAATGCCCCGGTAGCAAGTGCCCAATCTTTATGTGGTTCAGCCACTGTCGCCAATTTACAAGCTACAGGAACGGCTTTGAAATGGTATACAGTCTTAACAGGCGGAACTGTATTATTAACCGATTCATCTCTGACCGCAGGAACTTATTTTGTATCACAAACTTTAAACAGTTGTGAGAGTTCCAGAACTTCGGTTGCGGTCACTCTTACTACTACCGCAGCGCCAACGGCAAGTGCGCAAGTTATTTGTAATTCGGGCACTGTGGCTAACTTAACAGCAACAGGTACAGATTTAAAATGGTATACAGCATCTACTGGCGGAAGTGCATTAGCCACATCAACTGCATTAACAGCAAGAACGTATTATGTATCGCAAACTTTAAATAGCTGTGAGAGTTCCAGAGTTTCCTCAGCAGTAACTATCCCCGTATGTGTATTGTCAAAGCAAGTAATAGCTGAACAACCTTATCATGATGGAGGCTTTGAGGGACAATCGGGTGTTTTGGGAACGACCACCCAATCAGCCATTAACAATATTTGGAGATCAAGTACGGCTTCAAATGTACCAACTGTTGTAGGTGTTTTTAACACTTCCGCCCCAAGGTCCGGAAATACCTATTTAACCCAGACATTAAATGCTACGACTCCTGCTACCAATCAAAGTGGCTATAGTAGAAGTACTTTTGGTGCTAGTGCAACCACCAATGTTGCTAAATGGGTTACCTTCTATTATAAGCCAACACCTGGAGTGACTCAAACTTCTAATAACCTGCAAATTAAGGGAGGATACATTTATACGGATGGTGCGGCTGCAACTACACAAGTATATGGGGCAACAGTTTTAGTTCCAACAAGTACTTCCTATACCAAATACAGTAAGGCAGTTGCTGCACCAATTAATCTTGGTACTTCTAACACGCAATTAGCCTTGTATTTAAAATCAGTTGCGGGAGGAGTTGTTTCTGTTGATGTTGATGATATTGTAGTTTATGATGGAACAGCAGAGGATATTATAGCACCAAATGCACCAGCCTCTGCTAACATTGTTAATGTAACAGCTTCAGGTTTAGTTTTGAATTGGACTCAGCCAGCTGTTATTACTTCGCCAACAACTGAAGCCTCTAGCGGAGTTGACGGAGGAGGATATGTGGTGGTGCGTTATTCTTCGAATCCTAATGCCGATAACGACCCTAATGTGAATGGTATTTATGCATTGGGAAATACAATTACTAACGGTACAGGGTCTTTAGTTGGAACGGTTGTATATATTGGAACTGGAACTACTTTTACGGACAGCTCTTTAGCCTCATCAACTTCCTATTATTATAAAGTATATGCTGTAGATAAAGCCTTTAAT